>NZ_JBEXCS010000014.1:0-139299 GCF_040605395.1 Streptomyces sp. NPDC005648
GTCACGTGATGCGGCGCGCCGGCGGGAAGTGAGGGGTCAGGCCGCCGGAATGCCCGAGTGACGGATTCCTGCGGTGCGCTGAAGGACGAGAAGGAATTCGGAACTCGAACAGGGGACGATCCCACGGCACGGCGGGCGGATTGGCCGGCACGGTCCCGGTCCGCACCGCACCGACGCGGTGGTAGAAGTCCGCGGCGGGAACATGCGACACGACCCTGAGACGGTCGATCCCGGCGGCGCGAGCCTCGGACTGCATGTGCGCGACGAGCGTCCGTCCAATACCCCGCCCCTGCATATCGTCGGCGACGAACAGCAGGTCGAGCTCCGGGGGCGCGAGGACGAGGGAGTAGAACCCGAGGACCCGGCCTCCGTCCTCGTCGGCGCCGACGGCCACAAAGGTACGGTGGGCCTCAATGTAATCAGCACCGACCCGGTAGCCCGAGACTGCGCCTGCGTACTTGCCGGCGTAAGCGCTGGAGCCACGTACGAGCCGCGTGAGCCGCTTGGCATCTCCCGCGACGGCCCTCCGTATCGTGATCGACCGGCTGCTCGTGGAAGTGGGTGAACTCATCGGGAGAGTATTTCGCACCGAGGAGTGCCCTCGTACGGCGGGTCGCGCATCGATCAGGGCCTTGGTCACTTCCTCTGTCGTGGACATGCCGCCGACGTCGCGAGCGAGAACGCCCGCCGCGGTCACGGAGGGCGGCGCTGCCGACCGCGCCGATCGGGTTGGCCAGGAGGTCGCTCGGTCACATGCCGAGGTGTGCCGGCGGCAGCGGCTGCTCGGCCCAGATCGTCTTGCCTGCGGAGGTCTGCCGGCTCCCCCACCGCCGGGTGAGCTGTGCGACCAGCATCAGGCCACGGCCGCCCTCGTCGTAGGCGTGCGCTCGGCGCATGTGCGGGGAGGTGGAGCTGCCGTCCGACACCTCGCAGATCAGTGCCCGGTCGCGGATCAGGCGCAGGCGCAGGCGGACGCGCGGATCGCCGTAGCGGATCGCGTTGGTGACGAGCTCGCCGACAGCCAGTGATCGACGTGCGCGAAACTTTCTCCCCCGCATTCCCTTCGACACCTGCTCCGCCTGACCGACCGGCGTCCGCCGCCGCATGGCAACACCCGTATGTCCGAAAGGACCTGACCGAGTGTCGGACAAGTCGCAGTCGGCCTCCGTGGTGACCAGTCCCGTGCTTCCCGGCTTCCACCCGGACCCCAGCGTCTGCCGTGTGGGCGACGACTACTACGTCGTCTGCTCCAGCTTCGAGTACTTCCCCGGCATCCCCGTCTTGCGCGGTCGTGCCCTGATGCGCTGGACTGGCCAAGCCGGCTACGGCGGCAACATGCTGTCCACCGCCACCGATCCCGCCGGTCCCTGGTCCGACTCCGTCCCCCTGCCCGGAGTCAGGGGCATCGACCCGGACGGCACCCTCACGGAGCTCGGCGCCCTCGACGGCCGGTACCTGTCGACCGAGGTCGCCGACGGCTTCACCGGCCGGTCGTCGGCCTGTACGCCGCGGCCGGCCCCGTCCATGCGCCCTCGCCACGGGCGGAACCCCCGCCCACCTCACCTGGAAGGTCAGAGATCGGTGACCAGCTGGCGACCATGGAGTCCACGTACGCCGACGGCAGCGCCGCGGGCAACACGAGCTGGACTCCCTACCAGGAGTTCAACAGCGCCTTCTCCCCCGACTACCCGGGCGGCGCCATCACCCTGACCTCGGCCTACCCCAACGCCCTCAAAGACGGTGTGCCGCTGACTCTCACCTTCCATTTCTGGAGCGGGGCCACCGTGACGTACCACGTGACGAGGTCCGGAGACGCGGTGAGCGGCACCACCGGCTGACCGTCCCGCCCCGGGTGCCGTAGCGCCAGTGCCCGGGGCCCTCGCGCGCCGATCAGCCGTTGGGCGGTGGGGCGGTGCTCTCCCGGACGGTGAGCCTGGTCGCGATCTCCAGGCCCACCCGGGACACCTCCTCGCCACGGCCCAGTGCCAGCGCCATCTCGGTGGCGGCCACCGCCATCTCGGCCAGCGGCTGATGAACCGTGGTCAGGGGCGGATCGACCCAGGCCACGGCCGGTACGTCGTCGAAGCCCACGACGCTCAGGTCGTGCGGGATGCTCAGGCCCAGCTCGCGCGCGGCCTGGTAGACACCGAGGGCCTGCATGTCGTTCGCGGTGAAGACGGCGGTGGGGCGATCCGGGCGGGAGAGCAGGTCATGCGCCGCCTTGTAGCCGTCCTCACGCGTGAGGAGCGTCTTGACGACCAGATCCGATTCGATCGGCAGCCCGCCCTCCGTCAGTGCGGAGTGGTATCCGGCCAGCCGTGCCAGACAGAAGGGGTGGTCGGGCCCGCTGATCATGGCGATACGGCGGTGCCCCAGTTCGACCAGATGACGGGTCGCGGACTGGCCGCCCCGCCAGTTGGTGGCGCCCACGAAGGGCACGTCGTCGGGGAGCTCGCCGTTCGGGTCGAAGACGACGAACGGAATGCCCTTCGCCTTGAGCCGGTCGCGCTCCGCCTCCGAGAGCTGTGCCACCGACAGCACGCACTGCGGCCGCCGCTCCACAGTGTCGTCGATGGTCCTGGCCTCCGTGTCATGGAGGCCGAACTCGGAGACGAGGACGCCGACCTTGTTCCTGCGGGCCACGCGTTCGACGCCCCGGATGATCTCCACGGCCCACATGCTCTCCAGCTCACGGAAGACCAGCTCCACGAGGTTGCTCCGGTTCTTCGGAGGCTTGCGGTAGCCGTAGCGGTGGATCAGCTCCTCGACGCGTGCCCGGGTCTCGTCCGACACCCCGGACCGGCCGTTGAGCACCTTCGACACGGTGGGCACCGAGACACCCGCGGACTCGGCGATGTACGCGATCGTGACCGCCCCCGGCCCTTCCTCGCGCGGACGCTGCTTTTCCGCCTCAGGTGTTTCCGCTGGGTTCTCCGGCACGGTCGGCACGCCCCATCCCCTCGCCCGGTGAAGCCGTCAGTCTGACATCCCTCACCCCGAGGCAGGGACACCTCTCTCCGCTCACGCGCGCAGAAAGCATACCCAGGCTTTCTTCACGGCGACGACAGGTGCCGATCATCCAAAGAGCGGGTCTGGCCAGGCAGTTGTGCGTGTGCGACACCTCCAGGGGGTGCCTTCGACGTCCGGTCCCGCGCGATAGTTTCCGCCCGCGGTCATTCGCCCAGCAGTCGGCGCAGCCACCGCAACCGGGTCTCGCGGGCGGCCTGCGAGAGCGCCGCCTGGGGCACGAAGCCGTCGAAGCCGTGGAAGCCGCCGGGCCACACATGCAGTTCGGCGACACCTCCCGCCTGCCAGATGCGGCTCGCGTAGGCGACGTCCTCGTCGCGGAAGGTCTCGGCCGAGCCGACGTCGATGAACGCCGGAGGCAGACCTGACAGGTCGGCGGCGCGGGCCGGGGCGGCGTACGGGGAAACATCGGCGGTGCCGCGTGCCTCGCCGAGCAGGGCGTTCCACCCGGTCTCGTTGGAGGTGCGGTCCCACACGCCGAGGCCGGCCATCTGGTGGGCGGAGGGGGTGTCATTGCGGTCGTCGAGCATCGGGCACATCAGCACCTGCCCGATCGCCCGCGGACCCTCGCGGTCACGGGCGAGCAGCGCCACCGCGGCGGTGAGTCCGCCGCCGGCGCTGCCGCCCGCCAGGACGATGCGGTCCGGGTCGCCGCCGATCTCCTTGGCGTGCTCGGCGGTCCACAGCAGTCCGGCGTAGCAGTCCTCCACGGGGGCCGGGTGCGGGTGTTCGGGGGCGAGCCGGTACTCCACGGACACCACGACCAGGCCCAGTTCCTCCGCCCAGTCGAGCGGAATGCCCAGGCGGCTGTTGCCCGCGACCATGCCGCCGCCGTGGATGTTGTAGACGACGGGGCGTGGACCGGTCACGCCGGTGGGCCGGCAGATCACCAACGGAACCTCCGGCGCGCCCGCCGGCCCGGGCACGAGCCGCTCCTCGACCTCGAAGAGTCCGTCCTTGCCCAGCTCCTCGTCGGTCGGGATCGCGAACGGGCCGTCCGTCCGGCGCCCCGCCGCGATCATGTCCGGGGTGACCGTGGGGGGCAGCACCTCGCCGATCGCCGGCAGTTCCGCGGCGAGTTCGGGGTCGAAGGGCGGGGGCGTCATGACCATCGAGGTCTCCTCCTGGCTTGTGCGGTAGAGGTGTTCACGGGGTGGGGGCGGCGACCGGCGTCAGCGCCCTGTCGGCCGGCTCGGCGGCGGAGGTGGCGGGCACATCGGGAGCCGGCACCTTGGACAGGCGGGGTATCCAGACCAGGCCGATGACCGCGGCAAGCAGCATGAAGCCGAGGAGCAGGTCGAAGAAGAGCCGGGTGTGGCCCAGGGCGAACGCGGGCGTGCCCAGTGCGGCCAGGCCCGCGACGGCACGGGCGAAGGCAGTCGTCACACCGGCGGCGGTGGCCCGCAGCAGGGTCGGGAACAGCTCCTGGGACCAGACCTTGTAGACGGACTCGCCGGCGAAGGCGTTGCCGAGCCCGGAGATGAGCATCGTGGCGACGAGGGTGATCTTGCCAGGACCGAGGAGGGCGGGCAGCGCCCAGGCGGCGACGATCAGCGCCGATCCCGCGGCGAACCAGGTGTGCCGGGCGGGCTTGTCGACGACCCGCATGAACACCAGACCGGCGAGGAAACCGAGCGGCAGTCCCAGCAGGGTCAGCCGGGAGAACTGCTCGACCTGCCCCTTGGCCAGGGCGGTCCACAGGAAGGTGCCGAACTGGCCGAGGGTGTTCGCGCCGAGGTTCCAGCTCGCGTAGTAGAGACCGGTGGCGAGCAGCGCGTAGCGGACGGGTGGCGTGAACAGTTCCCGGAAGCGGGCGAACTGCACGGACTCGGTGCCGGACGTCGACCGCGCGTCGGCGGCCCGGCGGGCGGCGGTCCATTCGGCGGACTCGCCGAGCGAGAGGCGCAGCAGCAGGACGACGACCGCCACGACCAGGAGATGGGCGAACAGGATGCGCCCGCCCGTCGTGCCCCGTACTCCCATGAAGGAACTCAGCACCAGGACGGCGACGATGCCGGCGAGCCAGAGCATGCCGGAGAAGACCACCATGGTGCCCTTCCTGCCGGCCGGGGCGCGTTCGTTGGCGAGCGCGAGGGAGACGGGCAGGTCCGCGCCGATGGCCAGACCGGTGGTCACGACCCCGGCGTACAGCGCGGGCAGGCCCGCCGCCACGAGCAGCAGCAGGATGCCGACGGCGTAGAGCACGAGCGAGAGGGTGAAGACCTTCCGGCGCCCGTACCGGTCCCCCAGCCGCCCGCCGAACAGCGCGCCGGCCGCGAAGGCGAGGGTCTGCAGACCGAGCAGGGAGCCGATGGTGCCGGGGGCGAGCTGGAGCGGGCCCGCGTAGTAGCCACCGATCGCGATGCCGGAGGTCACCAGCGCCCCGGCGTCCAGGTAGGAGGCCATTCCGGCCAGGACCGCCGTCTTCCAGGGGCCCGCGTCAGGATGTGTGAGGTCAGCCATGGGTCCTCTTCGTCGAGCACCGGGGAGGGGGACGGGCACGTGGTGGCAGGCTCGGGGGCATGGTCGCGAGTCGTCCGGACGGATACCGGAGAGCGTCGCTCGCAGGGGCGCGTACTCGATTCACTTACGCGTGCCAGTGGCGTGACCTGCAGGTAAGCTAACCGCGGCCGTAGGCTTTGACAAGGGGTGCGACAGAGGGCGGGACAGGTGGCCAGAGCGTCGGACGGCAGGCGGGTGACCAGCGCGGATGTGGCCCGGGAGGCCGGGGTCTCCCGGGCGACGGTGAGTTATGTCCTCAACGACGCCCCGCACCAGAAGATCCCCGACGCCACCCGGCAGCGGGTGTGGGAAGCCGCGGCCCGGCTCGGCTACTCGCCGTCGGCCGCCGCCCGCTCGCTGCGCACGGGGCGCTCGGACATCGTGCTGGGTCTGCTGCCGGACTGGCCGATCGAGCATGTCCTGGGCCGGCTCATCCAGCAGCTGACCAACGCCTTCGCCGAGCACGGCCTGACCTTCGTGGTGCACTCCTCCGCGCACCCCGCACGGCCGCTGCGGGAGATCTGGAAGGCGATGACCCCGGCGGCCGTGCTGGCCCTGCAGGAGTTCGCCGAGCTGGAGGCCGAGGCCATGCGGGCGGCGGGCATCGAGGTGGTCATGGCGATGCACGGCTCGATCCGCGGTGTCTCCCGCCCGCCCCTGGTGTCCGAGCAGCCGATCGGCGCCCTTCAGGCACGCCACCTCGTCGCCACCCGCCCCCACCGTCGGCTCGGCTACGCCTATCCCGACCTGCCGGGGCTCGACAACCTGGCCCAGCCGCGCCTGGACGGCGTCCGCAAGGCATGCGCCGAACTGGGCCTGCCGGAACCCGAGGTGCGCACCGTGCCCCTCGACGCCGACAGCGCCGCCGAAGCGGTACGGGCCTGGCGCGCCGCAGACCCACCGGTGACCGGTGTGTGTGCGTTCAACGACGACGTGGCGCTCGCCCTGCTCGCCGGGCTGGACCGCCTCGGGCTGCGGGCGCCGCAGGACCTGGCCGTGATCGGCGTCGACGACATCACCCATGCGGCGCTGGCCCAGCCACCCCTGACCACCGTCAACCGGGACACCGCGGCGATCGCGCGGGGCATGGCCCGCCGGGTCGTCGACGCGCTGGAGGGCAGGGAGACTCCGGCGGACGCGGTCCAGGAGGAACTCCGCGTCAGCGCCCGCGAGTCCGCCTGAGGGGGGTCGCCGCGGCCGGCTCATCGAGCGGCCGCCTCCGCCTCGGTGCGCTGCTGCCGACGGCTGCGCTGCAGAATCGGGTCGGGGACGGGCGCGGCTGCCACCAGTCGCCGGGTGTACGCGTGCCGCGGCCGGTCGCACACGTCGGCGCTGGGCCCCTCCTCGACGATGCGCCCTTGCTGCAGCACCAGGGTGCGTGCCGCGAACTGCTTGACGACGGCCAGGTCGTGGGTGATGAACAGGTACGCGCAGCCCAGGGTCTGCTGGAGTTCGGCCAGCAGGTCCAGGGCGGCGGCCTGGGTGGTGACGTCGAGGGCGCTCGTGGGTTCGTCGCAGATGATGATCCTGGGCTGCCGGGCGACCGCCCGGGCGATCGCGATCCGCTGCCGCTGGCCGCCGCTGAACTGGGCGGGATAGCGGTCGGCGGCGTCCTCCGGCAGGCCGACCCGGCGCAACAGGCCGGCGACGTGCTCATGGACCTCCTCGCGCGTGCGGGTCGATCCGGTGAGCAGGGGCTCGGCCAGGATCCGGCCCACGGGCAGCGCCGGATTCAGGGAACCGTAGGGATTCTGGAAGATCGCCTGCAGGTCCGAGGCCAGGAGGCGGCGAGGACGTCCGGTGAGGCGGGTGATGTCCCGCCCGTCGAGGAGTACGCGTCCGTCGCTGACCGGGGTGAGCCCCAGCACCGCCTTGCCGATGGTGGTCTTGCCGGAGCCGGACTCGCCGACGAGCGCGACCGTCTCGGCCTGCCCGACCTCGAAGGACACGTCCTCGATGACCGTGATCGGCGGCTTGCGGAAGCCTCGCCCGGGGTAGCGGACCGCGAGTGCGTCGAGCTGGAGTACGGGTGCTGTGCTCACGCGATCCTGCCCTCGATAGGTGCGATGCTCGGTGTGCTCTGGATGAGTTCGGTCGTGTAGGGGTGCTGGGGCCGGTAGAAGATGTCCTCGACCGAGCCCTCCTCGACGATCCGGCCCTTTTCCATGACGATCGCGCGGTCGCAGGTGTCGGCGACGACGCCGAGGTCGTGGGTGATCAGGATGATGGCCATGCCGCGCTCGTCGCGCAGTGTCCGCAGCAGGTCGAGGATGCCGGCCTGCACGGTGACGTCCAGGGCCGTGGTGGGTTCGTCGGCGATGAGGACCTTCGGTGAGCCGGCCAGCGCCAGGGCGATGGCGATCCGCTGCAGCATGCCCCCGGACAGCTCGTGCGGGTACCGGCGCGCGACATCGTCCGGATCACGCAGGTGGACGCTGGTCAGCAGCTCGCGGACACGTTGCCGTACGGCTTCCTTGCCTCCGGACACACCGGCGGTGCGCCGGACGACCTCGGACAGTTGCGAGCCGATGGTGAAGTACGGGTCGAGGGCCATCATGGGTTCCTGGGAGACCAGGGCGATCTCACGGCCGCGGATGCGCCGCAGTTCCTTCTCCGGCAGGCCGCTGATGCGGGTGCCGGCCAGCCAGGCCGCGCCGCCCGTCACGGCGCCGTTGGGAGGCAGCAGCCCGAGCAGCGACAGCCCGGTGACCGTCTTTCCGCTGCCGGACTCCCCCACCAGACCGAAGATCTCGCCGGGGCGCACGCTGAAGCTGACGGAGTCGACCACGTCACGCTGCCCCTCGCCCGTCGCGAACGAGATGGAGTAGTCGCGGACGGTGAGCACCGCCCCGTGCGAGGGCTCGCCGGTATCCGTCACCGCGGTCGGCTCGGGTCGTCGCAACCGCCCGCCGGTGGCCCGCCGCCGGTCCTGCTGAAGGTCGCGCAGTCCGTCGCCGAGCAGCCCGAAGGCGAGGGTCATCAGACCGAGGACGCCACCGGAGACGAGCAGCAGATAGGGGTCCTGCTCCATGACCTGCGCGGCGTCGAAGACCATGCCGCCCCAGCTCGGGGCCGGCGGCGGGGTGGCCAGACCGAGGAAGCCGAGGCCGGTCTGGATGGCGAGGGCGTTTCCGGCGAAGAGGCAGACGGGGACCACCAGTTGACCGGTCAGACCGGGGATGATGTGCCGTGCCATGATCCGCGCCGAGCTGAGCCCGGACACCCTCGCCGCGTCGACGAACAGCTCCTCGCGCAGCGCCAGACAGGAACCGCGGATGAGCCGGGCCAGGTTCGCGGAGGCGAAGAAGCCGAGGGTGATCATGGCGGCGGCGTTGCTCTGGTGGAAGATCGCGAGAACGGCCAGGGTCAGGATGACCGCGGGCACCGAGAGCATGACGTCCAGTACGGCGACGATGCCCCGGTCGGTCCAGCCGCGCAGGTATCCCGCCACGAGGCCCAGGGACATGCCGACGGCCGCGTAGACCAGGACCGCCAGCCCGACGCCGACCAGGGTGGGCCGGCCACCGTAGAGAAGCCGGCTCAGTACGTCGCGGCCGAGGCCGTCGGTGCCCAGCGGGTGGCCGGCCGACGGACCGGCCTGCGGGTGCAGCAGGTCCTGCGCCAGCGGCGGATCCGGTGCGAGCAGCGGCGCGAGGATCACGGCGGCGGTGATCACCACGATGACCAGGAGGGCGGTGGCGGTGACGGGACGGCGCCAGATCCCGGCGAAGGGGTTGTTCCTCGCCCGCGGGCGCGCCGTCGGGGGCGGCTGAACAGTGGTCATTCCGTACGCACCTTCGGGTTCAGGAGGCCGTAGAGGACGTCGACGAGGAGGTTCACCACGATCACCATGACCGTGAAGGTGATGGCCACGCCCTGCACGACCGGCAGATCGTGCTGGTTCGTGGCGTTCACGACCGTGGTGCCGAGGCCGGGCAGGGTGAAGACGTTCTCGATGAGGATCGTGCCGGGGATGAAGGTGATCATCGTGAGGCCGAACGTGGTCACCACCGGCAGGCCGCAACCGCGCAGGGCGTGCTTCCAGATGATGGACGAGGGCCCGATACCGCAGGCCCGCAGGGTTCTGATGTGGTCGAGGGCGAGAGTGGACAGCATCGCGTCGCGCGTGACCTTGGCGATGAAGGCGACACCGCCGATCGACAGGGCGACCACCGGCAGGACGAGACCGGAGGCCCACTGTCCCGGTGAATCGGCGAACGGGGTGTACCCGGTGGCCGGGAAGATCGCGAACTTGACGGCGAACAGGGCCACGAGCAGCAGCGCGATCCAGAAGTTGGGCAGCGCGCCGCCCAGCAGGGAGACGATGTCGACCAGACGGCGGCTGAACCTGCCACGCGTGGCGCTGAACACTCCGAGCAGGACGCCGACCAGGCCCGCGAGCCCGGTTCCGCCGATCACCAACGCCAGGGTGACCGGCAGACGTTGGCCGATCAGCCCCAGTACGGGTTCGTCGGTGAACAGGGAGGTGCCGAAGTCACCGTGCAGCATGCCGCGCAGATAGAGCCCGTACTGGGCGATGACCGGCTGGTCGAGATGGAGTGCGGCGCGCAGGGCGTCGTACTGCTGCTGCGTCGCGTTGAGGCCGAGCAGGGTGCGGGCCGGATTGCCCGGCACGAACGACTCGAGGAGGAAGGTGATCGCCGAGACGATCAGCAACAGGGGGACGGACAGGGCGAGTCTGCGGAGAATGATCGGAAGCATCGGTCCTCGTCACCGAGAGGTCCACGTGGTGTCGGAAGTCGTGAAGGCGGTGCCGGGGACGAACTTCACGCCCTTGAGCTTCGCGCTGTACATGACGATGGTGTCGGCGCCGGACACCGGCAGGGCGAGCGCCTTGCTGGTGATGACGTCGGTCAGGGCCTGCGCCGCCGGGCCGGCGGACTGTGCCTTGGACGTGGCGAGCTCGGTGAACGCGGCGTCGACGTCCTTGTCATCGGCTCCGAAGACGTTCATGAGGCCCGTCTTGGTGAACCCCGCCTGCTGGGCGTAGTAGTTCTCGTCGCCGCCCTGGCCGGGTGAGAGCACCGTCGCCCCGTACTTCTTGGTGAGCAGGTCGTTGATCCAGCCGCCGAAGTTGGTGGCGGCGGTCAGCTTCAAGTGGACGCCGACCTTGGCGAGTTGGCCCTGGATGGCCTGAACGAGCTTGCTGGTGGTGGGGTCGAACGATCCGTAGTTCACGGGAATGGTCAGCCCGCCCGCGTAACCCGCCTGCGCCAGAAGCTGCTTGGCCTTGGCCGGGTCGTAGGCGTACATCCCGGCGGCCTTGGCGCTGTAGCCGTCGTACCCGGGCATCGCCGGCTGCGTCACCGGGGTGCCGTAGTCGCCGTAGACCGCCTTCGTGATCGCCACGCGGTCGACGGCGTAGTTGAGCGCCTGGCGGACCCGTTCGTCGGCGAGCCCCTTGACCACGGTGCCGTCGCGGTCGAGGAGGAAGAGGCCCGCCCAGGTGGTGGGCTTCTTGACGGTGGTGATGGAGGTGCTGCCGGCGACGGTGGGGGCCACGTCCGGGGAGCCGTACATGAAGTCGATCTGGCCGGACTTCAGTGCCTGCACCTCGGAGTTGATGTTGGGGATCACCCGGACGGTGATCTTCTTGAAGTGGATGGCGGACTGGTCGTAGAAGTTCTTGTTCGGCAGGTACACGTAGTGGTCGCCGGAGACCGACTGGGCGGCGTTGTACACGTACGGTCCGGCGCCGAAGGTCGCGGAGGCCAGCGTCTTCGGGGCCTTCAGCCCGGCGGGGCTGATGACGGCGCCGCCGACGAACGCGGGCGTGAACAGGGCTCCCATGTCCGGGTTGGGGCTGGGGGCCTTGACGAGGACGGTGGAGGCGTCCGGAGCGGAGAAGGTCAGGGGGCGGTAGTAGGAGGCGGCGGGGCCGCTGCCCTTCTGGACGTACTTCAGCGATGCCACGACGTCGGCGGCGGTGATCGGTGTGCCGTCGGCGAACTTCACACCGGCGCGCAGCTGGAGCTTGAACGTGGTGTTGCCGGAGCCGACGTAACCCCACTTGTCGGCCAGTCCCGCCGCGAGTGCGCCGTCGGCGTCGCGGGTCAGCAGCGACGCGTAGGCCGGGTCGAGGTAGTTGACGAAGGGCCCGGTGGCTATCTGGGCGGGGTCCAGGCTGTTGGGCGCCGAGGACATGCCGATCGTCAGGGTGGCCGAACCGGCGCCTGCGGTGCCGGTGCTGTGACCGCCGCCGCAGGCTGCGAGGGTGAGCGCTGCGACCGCTCCGACCGAGGCGTGCAGGAGGGTTCTTCTCTTCATCGAGGGCTCCGTTGTGTGGTGGTGCGAGCGGTGGGGAGGACGGGGAGGGTGATGTGGCTCGCGAGGGAGCCACCGAGGTGGACGGTCTGGGTGGCGGTCTCGGTGTGCGCGCGGTCCCAGGACGACCGGCCGGTGTTGAGGTTGGGATCCCACCGGGGGAAGCTGCTGGAGGTCACGTCGACTCGGAGCCGGTGACCGGGCAGGAAGGTGTGGGCGGTGGCCCACAGGTTGAACCGGTACTCGTACGCCTGTCCGGGGATGACCGGTGACGGCGGCACGGGCGGGCGGAGTCCGCCGTGGTCGTAGCTGTCCCGGGCGCCGACCCGGATGATGCCGTCGGCCATCGCGATCGAGGGGCCGCCGGGGTGGTCGTCGCACAGCCGCACCACGAAGTCGGTGTCGGGGGCGCTGGTCGACGCGATCAGGGTGACGGCGACGTAGCCGACCACCGTCAGCGGTTCGTCCAGCGGTTCGCTGACGAACGACAACACGTCCGCACGATCGTGCAGGGCGCGTTGGTCCAGGGGACCCGGCTCGTGGCCGAGCATCAGGGTGGCGCCGCCGACGGTGGGCGCCGGGTCCTGGGGGTCATAGCGGTAGCTCGCCGATCCGGCGTCCTCCGGGCGAGTGCGGGACAGCCCCCCGCCGGCTCGCAGGAACCACGGCTGCGGGCTCGCCTGCCGGGGCGGGAACTCGGTGAACGAGGACCAGGTGTTGCTGCCCATCACGAACAGCCGGACAGGAGCGACATCGGCGAGGGGTCCGTCGGCTCCCTTGAGCGTCGCGTCGAACCAGCGGATGTGCTGCTCTTCGAGGCTGAGGTCGTCGCCCATGTCGGTGTGGGAGGCCGAGGGACCGAAGTCCAGGTCGCCGAGCCGGCTCCCGGCCTGCATGTGTGACCACGGCCCGACGACCAACTGCGCGCGCCGCCGCCCCGGGCGGTCCTGCATGCCTTGGAACTGGGCGAGCGTCGAGCCCAGGAAGGCGTCGAACCAGCCGCCGATCACAAACACCGGCTGCTCGATCCGGTCGTAGCGGCCCGCCGTCATGGTCGGGTCGTCCGCCAGTTCCGTCAGCGGCCTGCTCCAGGCGTCCAGGGCGGGGCCGAGGAACGGTTCCCGCTCGACGAGTTCACGGAAGGGGCGTTCGCGGTAGATCTCACCGCTGTCGAAGCGCTGCTGGAGCGATTCGAGTCGTCGCGCGGGTAGCGGTCCGGGATCCCGGTCCGTCTCGCCGGGCCCGATCGAGCCGTACGCCCAGCCCAGTCGGCTGCCCAGTTCGATCACGCCCCCGCGGACGACATAGCCGTCCAGCGCCGAGTGGTTCGGCGACACCATGGTGACCATGGAACGCAGGGCCTCCGGGCCTTCGAGTGCCGCCGCCCACTGGACATGGGCGAGGTAGGAGGGGCCGAAGGTGCCGACGACGCCGTTCGCTCCGGGCAGCGTGGCGGCCCAGGCCAACGTGTCGTAGCCGTCCTCGGGTTCGTGCACGTTCGGGGTGAACCGGCCCTCCGACGCGAAGCGACCGCGGACGTCCTGGACCACGACGACATACCCCGCCGCCGCCAGCCGCCCCGGTGAGGGCACGCCCTCGGCCGCCCACATCCGCTTGCCGTAGGGCAGGCGCATCACCAGGACCGGCAGTGGCTCGCCGGTGCGCGGACGGTAGACGTCCGCCCGGAGAACGACGCCGTCCCGCATACGGCAGGGGACGTCCTTCTCGATGTCGACGACCGGACCGGTCGGCAAGGTGTCCAACGTGTGTCACCTCCATCGCCGTCGTAGGCGGCTGCTTTAACGCGTCACTTACACGTATAAGCTGATGGCCGGTAAATTAACTGTGTCGGATTCATTGCGCAAGAGGTCGGCGGAAGATGGTCGCGAAGCGCGCCCCTCGGCTCCATGCGGAGAGGGTTACTTCGGTGGTGCGGGCATGTCCCGAACAGGTGGTGCGGGCATGTCCCGAACAGGTGGTGCGGGCATGTCCCGAACAGGTGGTGCGGGCATGTCCCGAACAGGCAATCCGTGATGTCCCGCTGAGGAAAGACCCGGCGACGGGCCTCGGGTTGACTGCCGGCCACCGCTACGAACGGGGCCGAGACATGCCCGAGGAAGCACGTCCGAGTTCCGGGAGGACCGAGGCGGTGCTGCACCGGCCAGGGTGACCAGGTCAAGGTCAGGCCCCGGGTCAAGCTCAAGGTCAAGGCCCTGGTCGCCCCGGCGTCGCGCCGCACCCTGAACCGGCCCACCACCCACCCGCCGACCGAACGGAACCGCTCAGATGACTACCGGGACCACCACCGGGCTCGCCCCCGATCTGTTCGCCGGCCAGGTCGCCCTGGTGACCGGGGGCACCTCCGGCATCGGTGCGGCCACCGCCGACCTGCTCGCCGGTCTGGGGGCGGAGGTGCACGCCCTGGGTCTACGTCCGTCCGACGCCGGCGAGTCGCCCCGCCACGAGCGGGTTCACGTCGTCGAGCAGGACGTCACGGACCGGGACGCCCTCGTCGCCAGGATCCAGGGGTACGACCGCCTCGACCACCTCGTCACCTGCGCCGGCATCAGCCGGGACCGTGACGAGTACGACCTGGCACGGTGGGACCAGGTACTCGAGGTCAATCTGACCTCGGCGATGGTCGCCTGCCAGGCGGCCCGCCCGCTCCTCGCCCGGCAGGGCGGCAGCATCGTCACCGTCTCGTCCATGTTCGGATTCTTCGGCAGCCGGGACCGGCCGGCGTACAGCGCCAGCAAGGGCGCTGTCTCCCAGCTGACCCGGTCGCTCGCGGCCGAGTACGCCGCGGACGGAGTCCGGGTGAACGCGGTGGCACCGGGCTTCGTCACCACACCGCTCGCCCGTGGAGTGCTCGACGATCCACAGGCCGCACAAGGTGTGCTGGCACGGGTCCCCCTCGGGCGATTCGGCCGACCGCACGAGATCGCGGCGGTGATCGCCTTCCTGTGCTCGCCCGCGGCCTCCTACGTCAACGGTGCGGTAGTCCCGGTAGACGGCGGCTATCTGACCGTGTGACGCCACCACCGAGCTGGGACCCGCGCCAGGGCTCCGCCGGCCAGGCGCACTTCACCTGGGCCGCCCGGGAGGGGTTCGGCCGGGCTCCTCGTGGATCACGCCCGGCCCATTCCGGTCGGTCAGCGCCGCCTGCTGAAGTGACCGGGGTGGTGGACCACCCCGCCCGTCGCGCTCCGAGCGGGCCACCCGACGTCGGCCGCAGCCTGCGTTTCGGCCGGGGTGCGGCGCGGGCACCCGCCTGACGGGCAGGATGCCTGGGGGACGCGTCGCGCCAGGATGTCGGTCCGGTGCGCATGCCACCCAGGATCGAAGCCGCGTGCCACAGCCAGGTCGTCGTCGGCGGGCAGCACGGGCTCACCGGAGGGCAACAACCCGAAGGCGCACGGGCCCTCCCTCCGCGGCGGCCCGGACCGGATCAGCCCGATCAGGCGGACTCCCGGACCAGAACACGCAGCGGGTCCTGGATGGGGTCGGTGGGTGTCTGTTTCCCGTCGAGGGTGTCGACGAGACGACGGGCGAGGCCACGCGCGATGGCCTCGGTGTCCCGGACGACCGTGGTGAGGGGCGGCTGGGCCAGGGCCGCGTTGCTGATGTCGTCGACGCCGATGACGGCGAGGTCGCCAGGGGCCCGCAGTCCGAGATGGTTCAGCCCTGCCAGCACGGCCAGGGCGACATCGTCGTTGAACGCGCAGACGCCCGTGACCGGCGCGTCAGCGGCCAGCCACGTCGTCACCACCTCGGCGGCATCGCGCACATCGAGGGGAACGGTACGGACGTCCGGCTCGGGAAGACCCAGCTCGGCGCAGACCTTCCGGACGCCGTCCAGCCGCGACCCGACCAGTTCGCCCAGCCTGCTCAGGTCCGGGGCGGCGTACCCGAGGCGGTGGTGGGAGCGGGCCAGGTGGCGGGCCTGGGCCGCGCCGATCGGCTCCTCGGACACCAGCGGAGCCCTCAGCTCTTCCCGAACCGAGCCGTAGACGGCCATGACGACCTCGACGCCGGCCATCCGCATGGCCTCGGCCTCGGACGCGGGGAACTCGCCCAGGGCCAGCACCGCCGCCGGGGTCATGGCCTTCCAGATCTCCCGCAGGGGGCGCCTCGAGTCGCCGGACGAGTGGACCAGGAAGGTGAGGTCGTGTTCGGCCAGGGCGTCGGTCAACTGCTGGATGAGCCGCCCGAGGACGTGCTCGATGGGCCAGTCCGGGAGCAGGCCGAGGACGATGTCCGAGCGGCCGATCCTCAGGGTCCGCGCGGCGGCCGAGGGCGCGTAGCCGAGCCGGGCGGCCGTGGCCCACACCCGGCGGCGCGTGGACTCGGCGATCCGCTGGTGGGGGGCGTTGTTGAGGACGTAGCTCACCGTCGCACGCGAGACTCCGGCTTCCCGCGCCACATCTGCACTGGTCACCCGTCTACGGTCGGACATTTCAGTCATGTACTCCCAACTCGCGCCGAGACGAGCCCTCTTGTCAAAGCCCAGGAGGGCGGCTAACTTACCCGCTCAGTTAACATACACGTTTAAGTGACGCGATTAAGTAACTCTCGGCTCTCGCTGGAACCCCTCACCGACACACGAAGGAAGGCTGCTGCGTGATCCGCCACCACGATTTCCAGCACGACGGCCTGATCCTGCGCTCCACCCTGCACATCCCGGACGGACCGACCGGAACCGGCTGGCCGACCGCCGTGTTCGTGCACGGATTCAGCTCCAACCGCCTTGAACTTCCCGACTTCGTCGCGATGTCCCGGCTGCTGGAGGCGAACGGCGTCGCCTCGGTCCGGTTCGATCTCTCGGGCCACGGCGAGAGCGACGGTGACTTCTTCGACGTGACGATCACCGGCGAGATCGCCGAGACGCGCGCGGTGCTGGCGGCCGTCAGGGCGTTCGACTTCGTGGACTCCGAGAGGATCGGCCTGGTGGGGATGAGCATGGGCGGTGTGGTCGCCGGTATCGTCGCCGGCGAGGAGCCCCGGATCCGCGCGCTGTGCCTGTGGTCGCCGGCCGCCATCGCGCCGTTCGAGATCGGCAAGGGCCACCTCAAGGGGCGCAGCCTCGCGGCGGAGATCGAGGTGAAGGGCTACTTCGACGCCGACGGCCACCGGATGAGCCCCGCACTCGTCGAGGACATCGCCGGTCTCGACGTCTACGGACGGTCCGGTGTCTACCCCGGCCCGGTCCTCATCCTGCACGGCGACCAGGACGAGATCGCCCCCCTCGAATACGCGCGCCGCTACCTGGACCACTACGACGGCAACGCCGAACTCGACGTCGTCGACGGCGCGGACCACGCCTGGGGCAGCGTCCCGCACCGCACCGCCCTGCATCAGTCCACGCTGCGATTCCTGCGCAAGCACCTCCCGTGATGGCGACGTCGAACGCAGAGTCAGCCCGCCTCGCCGACGCCGGGGGCCCGATCCATCTCCCCACTGACCAGGGCCGAACCTCCCCCGGCCCGGTGCCGCTGCTCCGCCGGGAGGCCGACCTCCCGGCGGAGCCGGTAGCCACCCGCCTGTAGTGACCATGAGTGGGCCACGGCCGCTTCACCTCGCACAAGACCTTCGACGACCGAGGCCGGGAGCGGGCCGTCACACTCCCGCCGCCCGGTCCTTCAGCCCGGCTCATCACCCCTCCGGCACCGGTTCGTCCACCGGCCCCCGACGCGGCCCACCGTGCCCTGACACACGGTGGGCCGCCCGGCTCTCACCGTGCGGGGTGCAGTTGCACGACCAGGATCGAATAGGCCGGTACGGTCTGGCGGCCGGCGCTGCCCTGCGTGGCCGAGCCGGTCGATGTGGCGTTCTTGAGGTACGAGTAGACCGTCGGCGTCCCGGCTGCCGGGGTGAACCCGCTGTAGGAGAGGGTGACTTGGGCGTCGTCGGCGGGGTCCTTGTTGATGAGCATGACGTCCACGTCGCCGTTGGTGCGGCGCACCGCGTGCGCGGAGACGAGGGCGTTGGTGCTGCGGGCCTGGACCAGGGAGTCGCCGGCCGAGCCGAGCCTGGTGATCATCTGTACGCCGTAGTAGGGCGGGAACGGGGTGTTCAGCGGCGGTTCGCACGAGGCGCCGCTGGAGAGGATGCCGCCGTCGTCGTAGTCGGTGGCGCCCTCGACCGTGGTCACCTTGGAGCAGTCGGTGCCGTTGTGCAGGTTCCACCAGTCGAGAGTGAAGGCGCCGCTCTCCATCCAGGTGAGGTACTCGTCGGGGGCGAAGAGACCGTTGGGGGACGTGTCCTTGTAGGCGTTGGCGTTGGCCTCTGTCACCGCGATGCCGACATTGGGCGCGTTGCTTCCGGCGTACTGGTTGATGAGTGACCGCAGGGTGGAGGCCATGCCGGGAATCTCGGCCTGCGGCTTGCGCAGGAGGTCGGTCTGGCTGTTGCCGATCGGGTAATGGTGCACGACCACGAAGTCGATCTTCGAGCCGGCGATGGACAGGACGGTGTGGTTCCAGTCCGCGGTGTCGCCGGGGCCGGTGATGCCGTCCGGCCAGGCGCCCGGGGTGGTCAGCACCGCGCCGATCTTGATGCTCGGGTCGACGGCCTTCATCGCCGAGGCGTACTGCACCAGGTTGGTCGCGTAGGTCGTGGCGCTCTTGCTGCTGTGGTGGTCGGTCTCCCAGGTGGCTCCGTACAGGCCGTTGCCGTAGACCTCGTTGCCGATCTCCCAGTACTTGACGCCGTAGGCCTTGGTCACGTTGGCGTACCGCACCCAGCCGGCCGCCTCGTCCGGGGTACCGGACCCGTAGTTGGCGGTGATGATCGGCTGCGCGCCCGTGGCCCGCACCGTGCCCATGAAGGTGTCGAAGTCCGTGTTGGGCGCGACATAGCCGCCCTCGACGGTGTGCGTCTGCCAGTGGTAGCCGTCGGCGTAGCTGCCGCCGGGGTAGCGGACCGCTCCGACGCCGGCGTTCTTCAGCAGCCCGGGGACGGCGGAGTGGTTCATGTTGCCGTCGTAGACCGCGACGTTCATCCCGATGCCCGTGGCGGGGATCCGGGCCAGTGAACGGCCCGCGTCGACCGAGACGGACGCGGTGACGGCGGCCGGTGCCGCCTCCGCGGACGGCACGGCGGCCAGGCCGGTCCCGACGCCGAGCAGCAACATGACCGCCGCAGCCCCCGTCAGTCGTGTGACCCGTCCGCGGACTCTCTGAACCAGCTTTCGCATGAGCCCCTCCCGAAGAGAGAAACTTTCGCCAGCACTGTCAGATAATTTCCGGTGGAGGCTAGCGACGGCCGTCACAGAGGTCAACGGCTCTCACAACTGGACCGCGCCCTGGATGCCCTTCCCATGTCCCTCCGATGCGGCTTCACGTCCGCTCTTGGCAGTGCCCAGCGAAAATTTCGCTCGACCAACCCTTCCTGTTTATGAGGAGCCCGGAGACAGCGCTGACGGCGCCCGGCTGTACAAGCGGGCGCCGTCAGGGTGTGCGAGGAGGCGTCTCAGTCGACGGTGAAGGTGTAACCGCCGGCCTCGACACGGTAGTTCGCCCTCGAAGCGGTACGGCTCTCCAGGGTCGGCCGGCTGGAGCCGCGGGCGGTGACGCGGTCGTCGGCGTCGGCCGGTACGCGGACGACCGCCGTGCTGCCGACGGGGATGGCGATCTTCAGGACGAGACGGCCCTTACTGTCCTTCTGCCAGGAGCTGGTCACCTCGCCCTGTGGAGTGCGGTAGCTGCCGGAGGCGTGGGTGAGGTCGCCGACGACGGCCGGGGCGATCTCCAGTGCGCGGTAACCCACTGATCCGGCGGCCTGGTTGATGCCGGCGAGCCCGTTGATGAGCCAGGCGTCCACCTGTCCGAGGAAGTGGTGGTTCTGCGATCCGGAGCCGTCCAGGGACTCCGCGAGCGTGGTGTGACCGCCGGCGACGAGGTAGCCGTAGCCGGGCGAAGTGGGGCTGACGACCATGTCGTATATGACGTCGTCGCGTCCGCCCTCATGCAGAGCCCGGAAGAGCGGGCCGAGGCCGACCGAACCGCTGGTGATGTGGTCGCCGGCCTTGCGGACGGAGTCGACCAGCCGGTCGAGGACCTGCTGGCGGTCGGCTGCGGGGACCAGGCCGGCGTCCAGTGCCATGGCGTTGGACGTCTCGCTGTCGCTGCCGTAGTAGACGCCCTTGGCGTCCTCGTGGCGGAACCTGGTGGTGAACTCGTCCGCGAGGGACGAGGCGAGCGCGGTGTACTTGTCGTGGTCGGCCCCCTTGCCCAGCACCTCCGCGATCTGCGCCATGTCGTGTGCGGCGGTGTAGTAACCGGCCAGGATGGCCAGTTGCATGGGCGTGGTGTTGTCGCCGGCGGACCAGTCGCCGAGGCCGGGGATGTCGCCGTTGTTCGCGGCCTTGTTGGCGGACTCGTAGTCGAGCCACTTGACCATGGTGTCGTAGTACAGCGTCATGGTGCGGGTGTCGCCGTAGGTCCGGTAGAGCTGCCAGGGGATGCGGATGACGGCGCTCCCCCAGTTGACCTCGTCGAGGAACTCGATCGTCCCCTGTGGGTACTGGAGCTTGACCGGTGCGACCCGGTGGAACTCCGGTGCGATGTTCGCGATCAACCCCGGTGACTCGTCACCTGGTTGGCGCTGGGCGGTGGCCATGTTGCGCACCAGCTGCGGCTCGTAGGAGGACAGATCGTAGTCGGTCAGCAGAGCGTCGATGTTGTGGAGGTTGTCACCGGTGTAGGGGCCCTTCTCGCGGTCGGGGCAGTCGGTGAGGACCGACATCATGTTGCTCTGCGTCGAGCGCAGGGTGATCGCGTGGATCTCGTTGATGAGCCGGCTCGACGAAGTGAAGTCACTGGCCCGGGGGTTGGAGGCATGGATCACCTGCAGGGTGACGGTGTCCGCCTTCGGGGCCGCGGGCAGGCCGTCGACCTTCAGGTAGCGGAAGCCGCTGTAGGTGAAGCGCGGGTGCCAGGTTTCCGTGCCGTGCCCGGAGAGGGTGTAGCGGTAGGCGATCTGGTCGGTGGCGGTCGCTCCGGTGGAGCTGATGTCCAGGGTGCCGTCGGTCTTGAGCTTCTCCGCCGGGATCATGGAGATCGTGGTTCCGGCCGGCCCCGACACCTTCAGGCTGGGCCATCCGGAGCGGTTGGCGCCGAAGTCGAGGATGTACGACCCCGTGCCGTCCGGGGTACTGGACACCGGTTCGATCGTCGTGGCGACCGTGACCGGGGGCCTGGGGTCGGCCCGCAGGGGGGTGGTGTCCCGTGGGGTCGTGGTGGAGCTGAGCCGGGCCAGGGACGCGTTCTGCCACTTCGGCCCCTCCAGCGCGGCGGCGGAGGTGGGAGCGGTCGCGGAGCTGCGGGCGTCGTACTCCTCGCCGCTCCACCACGACGAGTACGTGGTCGGTCCCAGGGCGGTCCGCCAGGAGGAGTCCGTGCCGATGGTCTCGCGCCGGCCGTCCGCGTAGGTGATCTCCAGCTGGGCGATGGCCTTCGGCTCGCCGTAGACGGTGTACGTCTCCAGGCGGCCGCCGAAGAAGTAGTGCCCGGGCGTCTTGACGCGCTGGTAGGCGCCGCTGCCCGTCTCGATGCCCAATACGTTGACGCCGTCGCGCAGTTGGCGGGTGACGTCGTAGGCACGGTAGGCGACTTCGGCCGCGTACGTGGTCTGGCCGGGCTCCAGCACGTTCGTGCTGACGGGCCTGCCGTTGAGGGAGGTGGCGTACATGCCCAGGCCGGTCATGTACAGGCGGGCCCTGATCACCTTGCCGCGCACGGCGAAAGCCTTGCCGAAGACCGGCAGCGCCGAGACGGAGCCGTCCGGGCGGGTGTAGTCGTAGGCGGGGTTCTCAATCCAGCGGGCGGACCAGTCCGACGCGTCCAACAGGCCCATCTCGAAGGTGGCGGGCGAGCTCCACCGGGAGACGCGACCGGCGCCGTCCCACACCCGGACCTGCCAGGCAACCGTGTCGCGGGCCGTGAGCGAGGCGGAAAAGGGGATGTTCGTGGACGCCGAGGAGACGACCTTGCCCGTTCGCCAGACGTCTGCCCGGCCCTGGCGCAACGCGTCCGTCGAGCGGGCCGCCCTGATCTCGTAGGCGGTCTGCGGGCTGCCGGCCGAACGCCAGGAGAGCAGGGGCGCGCGGTCGTCGATGCCGATGGGGTCGACCTTGTTCTCGGTCTTCAGGTCGACGGCGAAGGGGGTGGATCCGAGGGTCCTGGGCGCGGCCTGGGCCGTGCCGGAGACGGTGAGCGCCAGTGCGGCCGCGAGCACGACGGCACTGGTGCGGGTGCCTCTCACAAAGGCTTCCCTTCGAGTGGTGTGAAACGGCGCTGCGTGAAGCGCCGCATCATGAAACGGCGCATAGTGAAACGTTTCAGTCATGTAGGAGGAAAGAGGAGCGAGACGGGTCAGCGCAGGCCGCTCGTCAGGCGGTACGAGCCGGAGGGCAGCAGGTAGGAGGCTATGCCGTCGGCGTGTCCGAGGTAGCGCACGCCGTCCACACGGGCCAGCGGGGTGCGTCCCTCGCGGACGGAGTCCGGAGAGTTCGCCGGGATGCGCAGGGTGGCCTCGCTGTTGGCGGGCACGTCCGCCTCGTACGTCAGTGAGGCGCCGCCGTCCGTCACCCGCCACTCGCTCCGGATCTCGCCGTACGGCGACTCGTGCGAGCCGGCGACATGAGTGATCTTCCCGGTGGGGTCGAGGTGTGGTTGCAGGAGGAAGTGCTTGAACCCGGGGCGGGCCGGGTCGCGGGCGATGCCTGCCATGTAGGCGTACATCCACTCCATGACCGCGCCGTAGGCGTAGTGGTTGAAGGAGTTCATGCCGACCGGGCCGAACCCCTCGGTCCTGGAGTAGGAGTTCCAGCGCTCCCAGACCGTGGTGGCACCGCCGCGCACCGAGAACAGCCAGGAGGGCAGCGCGTCCTGGTGCAGCAGTTTGTACGCGAGGTCCGTGCGGCCCTCGTCGCTGAGGACGGGGGCGAGGACGTTCACGCCGAGGAATCCCACGGAGAGCGTGTTCTCGGCGTACTTGACCCGGCTGCTGTCCGGGTGGGCGGCCTTGTAGGCGGCGTCGTTGCCGATGTTGTCGGCCAAGTGGGCGACGAGGGAACGGCGTTGGGCCTCGGTGTCGTAGAAGCCGAGCTTCAGCACCCACAGCAGGGCGGTCTGGCTGTTGTCCTCCGTCTTCTGGTGGGGGTCGGAACCCGGTTCGATCGGGGAGGCGTCGCCGAGGCTGGACCTGAGGGTGACCGTGCCGCCCTCGACACTGAGGTACTTCGTGATGAACGCCCGCTTGATGTCGCCGAAGAGCTGCTCGTAGGCGGTGGCTTCCGCCGGGCGGCCGGTGGCCTGTGCCATCTGCGCCATGAGGTGGGCGACATAGCCGTAGTAGACGTCGCTCATGAGCTGGGCACTGGTCTTCTGCGGGGCCAGCCAGTCACCCGTGAGGGAGCCCTGTCCGGCGTGGGTGTCGCCGGTCTGCTGCCGGATCCAGTCGAGGTAGCGGGTCATGGCGGGCCAGCTGCTCTCGACGACGGCCGGGTCGCCGGTCATCTGCCACAGCGTCCAGGGGAGGATGACCCCGCAGTCCGCCCAACCGCTGCCACCGCCGGGGAAGTTGTAGCGCCCGCTCGGTGCGACGCCGGTGAACTGGGCCTTGTCCTGACCGTAGATGGTCTGGGAGTCGATGACGGTGCTCTGGAAGTGGTCGAGGAACGGGCCGGCGTCGGCGTGGTAGAGGCCGGTGGTGGCGAAGACCTGGGTGTCGCCGGTCCAGCCGAGGCGCTCGTCGCGCTGGGGGCAGTCGGTGGGCACCCAGAGGTAGTTGCCCCGCTGGCCCCAACGGATGTTGCTGATCAGCTGGTTGGCGTCGGGATCGTCGGTGGTGACACTGCCGATCTCGTGGGTCGCGGAGGTGGCCACCTTGCCGGTCAGGCCGCTGAGGGTGACCGTCTCGGTCGCGGTGACGGACGCGTAGCGGAAGCCGTAGAAGGTCAGGGAGTCCTGGTGGGTCTCCCCGTCCCGGTCACCCTTGAGGATGTAGGTGCTGCTGGCCTTGGCGCTGCGGAGGTTGGCCCGGTAGAGGGAGCCTTCGGGCCCGTCGGCTCCGGCGCCGGCGTCGTTGAGCATCTCGCCGAACTGGAAGGTGACTTGGGCACCTGCCGGGCCGCGCAGGGTGTAGCGGGGGACGCCGACCATGTTCTGGCCCAGGTCGAAGATCGCGGTGTCGCCGGGTCCGATGGTGACGTGGGCGGAGGCCGCGCGGTGCGGGTCGGTCACCGTGCGGTCGGGATCGACGACGATACGGCCCTTGCCGTCGCCGGTGACGCCCGTGCTGACGGTGACCGACTGCGGGCGTCGGTCCCAGCGGCTCATCAGACGGGCGGTCTCGGCCGGATACGCGAGGAGCCGGACGCCGGGATACCTGGTCTCGTAGGGGACGCGTTCGGTGTCCGACCAGGCGGAGTCGTCGAAGCCGGACGCCGTCCAGCCGGGCAGCTCCTGCCGGGCGTCGTAGGTCTGGCCGTCGTAGATGTCGTCGGCCCGGTGGGGACCGGTGTCGGTGGCCTTCCATGAGCCGTCCGGACGGGTGACGACGGACTGGGTCGTCCCGTCGGTGTGGCGGATGAGGAGTCTGGCCTTGAGGGCCAGCGGGTTGCCGTCCTTGGAGTAGTACGTACTGCCGTCGGAGATACGGCCGTTGTACCAGCCGTTGCCGAGGACGGCCGCCAGGGTCACGACCGGTTCGCGGGCCACGAGGTGGGTGACGTCGTAGGTGAGGTATGTGGCGCGTGCGTCGTAGTTCGTCCAGCCCGGCGCCAGCAGTTCGAGGGTGGCGTCGC
The DNA here is from genome assembly GCF_040605395.1 of Streptomyces sp. NPDC005648. Classification (NCBI taxonomy): domain Bacteria; kingdom Bacillati; phylum Actinomycetota; class Actinomycetes; order Kitasatosporales; family Streptomycetaceae; genus Streptomyces; species Streptomyces sp. NPDC005648. The sequence goes on from NZ_JBEXCS010000014.1 coordinate 24,623, forward strand.
CGTCCTGCGGGACGGTCACCGGACGGCCGCTGACGTGGAGGTCGTAGACCCCGAGGGCGGAGACGTACAGCCGCGCCTCGCGGACCCGGCCCCGCAGGGGGGCCTCGGTGCGCAGCATCGGGGCGCCGGGTGAGTTGGGGGTCTTGCCCTTCATCCCGATCCACTGCGCGCCGTCCCAGCCGGTGACGCCGTCCGTGCTCATCAGGCCGGTCTCGAACCAGGCCACGGGGCCGCTGCCGAGCCGGCGGCCCGCGGTGTCCCAGACGGTGACGGTCCAGTAGTACCGGGTCGAGGCGGTGAGCGGTCCACCGCCGTAGCGGACGGCCACCGAGTCGGCGGAGTCGACCCGGCCGCTGTTCCAGACGTCGGCCCGGCCTCCGGTCAGTTTCCCCGGCGAGGTGGCGACCACGATCTCGTAGGCGCCCTGGTTGCGCCCGCGGCCGGCGGCCCGCATCCGCCAGCCGAAGCGGGGGTGCGCGGCGTCCACGCCGAGCGGGTCGGTGCGGTGCTCCACCGTCAGTCCGTACACGGCGTCGTCCTCCACGGGGCGATGTTCTGCGGTCTGTGCCGTCGTGGCGCCGGTGAAGGCGCCCATCACCGGTACCGCGCCCGCGGTCGCCGCGAGCAGGGTCCGGCGGCGAGGTCCTGCCGTCCTCCGTTGGCCATCGTCTGCTTCTCCTGTTCCGGGGTGCCGCACACCGCCCGTGTCGCGCTCGTCATGGCTCACTCCCTCGTCCTTTCGGCCGTCGGCGCCGTGCTCATGAGCCGGCCTTGTAGTCGGTGTCCATCTCCTTGAGGACCTTGTCGGGCGTGGACTGCCCGCTGAAGATCTCCTGGAGGCCGCTGAGCATGGTCTGCTGCACCTTGGGGTTGGGCCAGCGCTGGTCCATGAACGGCACGGTGCGGTTCGCTCCGATGAACTGGGAGAGTTCGGTGAGCGAGGGGTCGACCGCGAAGCCCGTGTCGGGGAGGGAGGGCAGACCGCCCTGCTTCTTGACGAACAGGTTCATCCCTTGCGGTGACATCACGAAGTTGACGAACTTCAGGGCGAGTCCGGGGTTCTTGGCCTTGGCGTTGACTCCGTAGCCGGCGCCCGCCGCGGCGGGGATGAGGACCTGGGAGGGGTCGTCCGTCGCCGGGACCGGCTTGAGGGTGAACGTGCCCTGCGGGTTCTTCTGCTTGAGCAGGGCGATCACCCAGTTGCCCTGGATGATGCCGAGCGTCTTGCCGGTGGCGGCGAGCTGCTGGCTGGCCTCGTAGTTGGTGCCCAGCGGGTTCTTCTGGAAGCAGCCCGTCTTCTCCATCGTCACGTACTTGTCCATCGCGGTGGTCCACGCCGAGGAGGCGAAGGTGGCCTTTCCGGCCTGCATCTTCGCGTCGAAGTCCCGGTCGGGGCTGTAGACGGTCGTGGCGACCATGGAGTAGAGCGCCAGCTGGGTCACCCAGTTGTCCTGGATGCCCAGCGCGAAGGCGGGCGTGCCCTTGGCCTTGGCGGCCCTGCAGAAGGCCAGCAGCCTGGTCCAGGTGTCGGGCGGGGTGAGCCCGGCCTTCGCCATGGCCTGCTCGTTGTAGACCGCGCCGATGCCGTTCTGCCCGAAGATCGCGTTGTAGGTCTTCCCGTCGTACTGCGCGACGCTCTTGATCGCCGGGGGCATCTTCGCGGCCCAGGGCTGGTCGGAGAGGTCGCGCAGATAGCCCGGCTTGGCGAGGACGTAGGTGGCGGCGGGGTTGCCGTTGCCCGGCCACACCGACATCACGTCCGGTGCGGTGCCCGAGGAGAGCTGGGTGCGGATCTGCTGCTGGTACTGGTCGGCGCCGCTGGTGGTGTAGCGGACCTTGACGCCCGGGTTGGCCTTCTCGAACGCCTTCACGACGTCTTCGACGGAACCCTGGTCGACGGAGGCGAGCGTCAGCGTCTTCGAGCCCCCGCCGCCGGAGCCTCCCGCCTTGGTGCCCCCGCTGCAGGCGGCCAGCAGGGCGGCGGCCGTCGTCGCGGCGACCACGGTGGTGAGTGTGCGTGTCTTCATGGTGTCTCCCATGTGGAGAAGAGGGGCGGGGTTCATCCCCGCAGCCCTCCGGCGAAGCCGTTGATGATGCTGCGCTGCAGCAGGAAGTAGACGAGCAGGACAGGCAGGATGCTGATCACCAGCGCGGCGAAGATGAGGTTCCAGTCGGTGACGTACTGGCCGACGAAACCGGCGATCGCGACCGGCATGGTCTGCTGGGCACTGCCGCTGAGGTACAGCAGCGGGGTGAAGAAGTCGTTCCAGACCGCGACCGCGTTGAGCACGAGCGCGGTCACCGTGACGGGCTTGAGCATCGGCAGGACGACGTACCGGAAGCCCTGCAGCGGGGTGCAGCCGTCGATGAGTGCGGCGTCCTCGAAGTCGCGGGGCAGGGCGCGCAGGAAGCCGACGTAGAGGAAGACGGTGAAGGGGACCTGGAGGCCGGAGTAGAAGAGGACCAGGGCCCAGGGGGTGCCGAGCAGGCCGAGGTCGCGCATGGTCTGGTACAGCGGGAGCGAGGCGAGCTGGAAGGGCAGCACCAGGCCGAGCAGGACGAGCAGGTAGGTGCCCCGTGACCAGCGGGCCGTGATCCGGGCCAGCGGGTACGCGGCGAGAGAGGACACCGCCAGGACGAGCACCACGCTGCACGCCGTCACCAGCACGCTGTTGGCCAACGCCCCGCCCAGAGCGCCCTGTTGCCAGGCGTGGGTGAAGTTGCCGAGGGTCGGTGAGGTGGTGGGGTGCAGGGGCGACGAGGTGTCGGAGGCGGGGCGTACGGCGAGGTTGACCAGGACGTACACCGGGAAGCCCACGGCCAGCGCGGCGACGATCATGAGGAGTTCGAGGGCGAGGGTGCGGGGGCGGTAGCGGTTCACGAGGCGGCCCTCTCGCTGCGGGAGAGCACGGCGTACTGTGCGGTGGACGCGATGGCGACGATGATCGTCAGGACCACCGCGAGGGCGATGCTGTAGCCGAACTCGCCGAGGGTGAAGGCGTCCTTGTAGATGAGGGTGGACAGGGTGTCGGTGGCGTGGCCGGGACCGCCGCCGGTCAGCGCGTAGACCTGGTCGAAGAGTTTGATCCCGCCGATGATCGACAGCATCAGGTTGATGGTGATGGCCGGGGCCAGCAGGGGCCTGGTCACCGACCAGAAGCGGCGCACCGGACCGGCTCCGTCGAGCGCCGCGGCCTCGTGGACCTCCTGGGGCACGGACTGCAGTCCCGCCAGGAAGATGACCATCGAATAGCCCGCGAACTGCCAGACGATCACGCCGACCACCGCCCACAGCGCGAGGTTCGGACTGCCCAGCCAGTCCTGCCGCCAGGCGCCGAGACCGATCGCCCCGAGCAGGCTGTCGACCGCCCCGTCCGGACCGAGCAGGTTGCGCCACAGGTAGGCGGTCACGATCGGGGTGATCACCGCCGGGGCGAACAGCAGCACCCTGAGCAGGTTGCGGGACTTGATGGCCGAGTTGACGCCGAGGGCCAGCAGCAGGCCCACCGCGTTCTGTACGACCGTGATGGACACGGCGATCAGCAGGGTGTGCCAGATGGCCTGCGTCGCGTCCGCGTCCCGGAACATCGCGGAGAAGTTGTCCAGGCCGATGAAGCGGAAGTGCGGGTCGAGGCCGTCCCAGTCGGTGAAGGCGTAGTACACGCCCCGTGCGCTGGGGACGAGGACGACGAAGGCGAACAGGAGCAGCGCCGGCGCCATGAACCACCACGGGGGCGCGGTGCGTGGGCGGCGCGCCGTGGTGAGGGGTGTGGAGTCCGGGGGGTGGTCGCGATCCGGGAGTTGGGCGTTCGGGGCGAGGGTCACGGGCGGACCTGCTTCCTTGAAACGTTTCAAAGCGAGTCCGGTGAAGGGTGCACCGGCCGGACGGGTGAGACACCTGCCGAGTCTTGGGTTGTGGAGTACGGACGACGCCGAAGGGGAGCCTCCGGCAGACCACTGGGTCGAATGGGTAACGTTTCCCGTAGGTGTTGCCAGACCCTAGAGAGCGCCCTGCGTGACGTCAAGATGCCGCGCACGCTGCGTGAATGTTACGGAACGGCCTCGAACCGGCTCACTCAAGCCCGCGATCAGCCCTTACCGAACTGGAGCTTCATCCGTACACTTTCCGCCAACGTTGCCCACGACGCCGAAGTGAAGCCGAAGGAAGCCGAAGGAAAGCCATATGGAGCCGCCCGCATCGCCCCGTCGCGTCACCATCGTCGACGTCGCCCGGCATGCCCGGGTGTCCACCACCGCCGTCTCGAAGGTGCTGCGCAACGCCTACGGGGCCAGCCCCGAGATGCGGGCCAAGGTGCGCCGGGCGATCGACGAGCTGGGTTACCGCCCCCTGGCGGCGGCGCGGGGGCTGCGCGGGCAGACGTACACCATCGGTGTGATGCTGCCCGACATCCGCAACCCGTTCTTCCCGGAGATCCTCGACGGCGTCACCGGCTGCCTGACCGACACCGACTACCAGGTCCTCCTCGGTCCCGGGTGCGGCGTGAAAGAGGAGGCGGGTGTCATCGAAGCCATGATCGACCGCGGCATGGACGGACTCGTTCTGGTGGCCCCCGTCTCGCCGCGCGCCCATCTCGAACACCTCGCCACCGCCGTACCGACCGTCGTGGTCGGCCGCCACGGCCACTCCCCCGCCTACGACACCGTCGCCGACGACGACATCGCCGGCGCGGCCCTCGTCGTGAGCCATCTGGCCGACCTCGGCCACCGCCGGATCGCCCACATCGAACACCACGAGACCGACCCCACCCGCAGTGTCGAGATGCCCAACGCCCAGCGCGCCGACGGCTACCGGCAAGCCATGCGCGCCCTCGGCCTGGAGGCGGAGATCGACGTCGTCTCCACCAGATACACCCAGCGGGGCGGGTACGAGGGCGCGAAGCAACTGCTCACCCGTCCGACCAGGCCCACGGCCGTCTTCGCCGGTGCGGACATCGTCGCCATGGGCGTGCTGGAGGCGGTGGCCGAGGCCGGACTGTCGGTGCCCGGCGACATCTCCGTGGCGGGATACGACAACACCGCGTTCGCCGCGCTCGGCCCGATCTCCCTGACCAGCGTCGACCAGGCGGGGCACGAGATCGGCAGGAACGCGGCCCGTCTGCTCCTGGAACGGATCGCGGACCGCGGCAAGCCCTCGGTACAGATCAAGCTCTCGCCCACGCTGGTGGCGCGCCGCACCACCGCGGCCCCGCCGCCGGTCTAGTCCGGAGCCCCTGTGTCGTTGAGCCCCTGTGTCGTTGGGCCGTTGGGCCGTTGGGCCGTTGAGCCGTTGAGCCGTTGAGCCGTTGAGCCGTTGAGCCGTTGAGCCGTTGAGCCGTTGGGTTGAACGCGCGCTTCCCTTCCGCGGGTTCAACGACCGTACGAATCAGGCGCCTTGAGCTCTACGACGGCCGGCGCGCGGGCCGGTCGGGAGGGCAGGTCGCCCGGCGCCCGGGGCCAGCGCGGTTATGTCGTTCTGCTCGCTCGTGCCGTCCAGCTCAGAGCGGCGGCTCTGGCCAGGTGGAGGTGTACGCGTTCCTCGGCAGGGTCCGCTCCGCGCATGCGGACGTGGTGGAGGTGCAGGAGGTCCGGGAGGAGGTCCTGCGGGGGCAGCGTCCCGGCGCCCTCGAGCGCGCCCCGGTAGGCGGCCAGCGCGCTGCGGCGTGCGGACCAGCTCGCGGTGACGCCCGTCTCCAGCGACGGGGTGGCGGGAGCCTCGGGCGTGAGGGAGGCGGTCGTCAGGGCGATGGTCTGGTCGTAGACCGCTCGGGGCGGGGCGCTTCTGTCGGTGTGGGCGTGTTCGACCAGCCAGCGCATGGCTTTCGTGTGATCCCCGAGCAGATGGTCCCCGAGCAGACCGACGGCGATGTCCACCATGCTCGCGGCGGTCAGCGCCCGGGCATCCGGAGCGCCCCGGCCGGCCTGCGCGGTCAGCTGGGCGATGGCGGCGGCCGAGTCGGCGGCGAAGAACTCCTCGGCCGCCGCCATCACCGTGGGGCCGCCGAAGCGCGCGGTGTGCGGGTGATGGGTCTCCAGGCTCGTGTGGGTGATCAGGCCCGCACGCCGAAGCCGCCGCGTCCACTCGCCGGTCTGCACGACGGCGCTGCCGAGTGAGCCGGGCGCGCAGATCAACCGCACCCTGAGGTGGTCCTCGGGATCACGGTGGCGCTCGAACCACCAGCGGGGTCCGCCCAACTCCTCGATGAGGGAGGGAAGATGCCCGGTCAGGAGCGGATCCTGGCGGTCGCGGTGCCCGTACAACCTGAGGGAGATCCCGCTCCCGCAGCCGGGCAGGTCGCCGTGCTCGCGGCCGACGATGTCGACCGTTGGGCGCACCGGTGCGCCGGCCCGGTCCACGGCGGCCAGGGGGATGACGATCTCGTGGGCCCGCCCGCCGGTCCAGCCCAGGTCCCCTGGCTTCGGCGCGGCACGGAGCAGCGCCGTGCCGTCGCGCTCCACCTGGGTGCGCAGCAGGACCCGGTGCGAGGGCTCCGTCAGGTCCAGGAGCATGCGCCGGTCACCGTCACCCAGGTACACGTGCTCGGGCAGGAGCACCTCGTCACGCCACTCGGCCAGGGCCTTGTCCCACTGCGGCCACGGTGTCCGCGCCTCGGGCAGGTCGTCGACGGCGAGGGTCCAGCGGGCCGGGGACAGAACGGTGCGCCCGTAGCGCACCGCGGGCAGGAACGGGAGGCCGGCGACGGCGGCTCCCCAGGAGAACCCGGTGCAGGGGACGGCGAGTGCCACCGGTGCCTCGGCCAGGAACCGCGCCAGCGGATGGGTGTGGTGGGTCAGGTCCACCGCGTTCGGCAGCACCGTGTGCACCGGGCGGCGGCGCGAGAGTGAGACCAGATGCAGCCGCTCGGCATCGGCGGTCACCGCCAGATCCGTCACGGGGAGCTGATGAGTGTCCGGTCCATGGTGGTCGCCGAGGGGGATCACCACGTCCGCCATTCGCGGGGCGTGCGCGACGTTCACCGAGCGTATGTACAGCGGGGTGGTGCTGATCTGGGCGATCAGCGCGTCCTGTTGGGCGCCGGGCAGGCCGCAGTAGACGTCGGTCATGCGGCGGCGGTCGTCGGCGTCGAACAGGTGGAGGAAGCGCGCGGTGGCCGTGGCGGCCGCACGGGACACCCCGACGACGTGCAGGGTGAACTCTCCCTGTTCCAGGGCGGATACGCTCGTGGCGTGGATCCGGACGGAGACCTCCGTGCTCGGCTGCACGGGCCGACCGGGATCCGCGACCGCCAGTTCGTCGATCGCGGCGTCATCGAGCAGGACGTCGCGGCGGCGCTTCACCGCGGCGGTGTGGGCGAGCCCCAGCAGCCGGCGGTCACGGGCCGTCAGCCGCGGGCCGGCCGACGCCGGTGTGGACCCGAGATAGCCGGACGGGTGACCGAGGAAGTCGATGGCGTCCAGGACGGGCACCACCGCTGTCGGACCGTAGCGTTCGAGGAAGCGGTCATGCCAGTCGGCCCATCCGGGGCTGAGCGCCGTTCGCGGTGCCAGGCGCGCGAGGGCCGTGGCGGCCGACGCGGCCTCCTCGGCCACCGTCTCCGGGATCACCAGGTCCCAGTCCAGGCGCAGATCGAGGGCGAGCCTCGGTTTCACGGCGGGGCACAGCCGTGTCATCGCGGCCGTCGCGCGGGCGCGTTCGGCGCGGGCGCGCGCGGGAACGGCGGGGACGGCGGTCGCGTCGTCGTGCCGGGCCAGTGCCGCCGCGATCTGACGCAACTCGTCGGCTTCGGCCGTCGGCAGGTGCTGTGCCTGTCCGAGCAGTGCGGCGATCGGGTCGGAGGCAGTGACGGCGGGGCGCAGGCTGGTGATCAGGAATCGCTGTCGCACCAGGTTGGCGAGGAGATTGTCGACCTGAGTGGGTGAAGCGGCCGGGAAACCGGCACAGAGGGTCTCTGCGAGAGCCGTCCACGAGACCGGCGCCCGCGCGCCGTCCATGGCCATGCGGACCGGCCCGGTCGCGCGAATCCTCACCTGTGCGGGGGCGCCGCCTTCCTCGCCGCTGGGGCGGTGCTCGACCATCAGGCGTCCGTCGCGCTCGAACGCGAGGCTGGAGGCGAGAAGCGTCAAACGGGGTCGCAGCGCGCGGTGTTGCTCCAGCCGCTCGACGAATGCCGCGGTCCATACCGCGTCCGGTCGGGTCACCGCCCGGTGCCCGCTGCCCACACGCAGCGCGGGAGCCGCCCCGATACGAGCGGCCTCGACACCGGCGAACAGACCGAACGGAGTGGCGCGTGAGCGGGCACGCAGCAGGTACCGCAGCACCGAAAGCACCGCGCGCCGCACGGCCTGGTCCTCCACCGGCTCCCCGGCGCCAATCTGGTGCACCCGCCTGGCCAGGTCGGGGCTGGAGAACTCGACCGCGGTGGCGAAGTCGGCCGACTGCCACACCTGTCGCAGCCACGCCCGCCACGACTCCTGGGTCGCGGACGGGTCGGTCAGGTGCGGCCAGACCAGGGCCTGGTCGGGGTGCCGGACCGCCGCCCGGACCACGGCAGCGTCGACATGTCGGTACAGGCGGTCCAAACGGCCCTCCAGCAGCACAACGACGTTGGCCGCCATTTTTCCCCAGCGGCCCGGCGCGGAGGGCGATTATGAGTCATGGTCATCGCGGCGGCTGCTGCGCCGTACGGCTACCGAGGGGCCTCCTTGAGCCACTGACCTGGCCGAATTCCAACCAGCGAAAACGACGACGTATGGGCTGTTGAGACATGTACGGACTGGCTAGCGTGGGCGCGATGCACGGCACGCGGCACATTCCCGTCATATTTGCGAAGGGGAAGAATTCATGACCGCTGTTTCTCCCGAGAATGTCACCGATGCGGAATTCGGTGAGCTCGAAGAACTCCAGGTGATCGATTCCAGTGAGCTGAAGCTCGGCGCGGCCTACCACACCTACACCTACATCGCCGCGGAGAGCACGGAGGACATTCCCGGCTAGAACACCCCGGAGCCAAGGCCAAGTTCGGACGGACGGGACCGGTGAGACGAGGAGGTGGGTCGTGCCGTCCAGCCCGTCGGCGGACCGCACCCGCACCGACGTCCTGTTGATCTTCCCGCCCCAGACCGAGGCCAGGTTCTTCCCGTATCTGAGCCTGCCGTACCTCACCGGCCACCTGCGGCGCCGGGGTCGGCGGGTTCACCAGGCCGACTTGAACATCGGCGTGCTCCACGAGCTGCTGCGCCATCCCGCGCTGCTGGACGACGCCGTCCGCGCCCAGAAAACGGGAACGGGCGACGACGGTACGGCCGTCAGCGACTGGTACCGCCGAGCCGTGGCCGACGTCTTCACCACGCACCTCGGCGAGGTGCGTGCGCATGTCCTGCACAAGGAGCCAGCCGGCGAGCTGGGCCCCGACCGCGCGGTCCGGCTCGCCACCCTGGCCCTCGAACTCCTGGTCCGCGGCACCTTCCTGGCACGGACCTGGGACGACCTCGACCGGCTCGACGACGCCGTACGCCGGGCCGCCGACCTGCCGCCCGCCGCGTCGGGCGTACCGGTCGGCTCGCTGCACCGACAGGTGACCGACTTGCTGGGCCGGCATCGCCCCCGGGTGGTCGGCCTGTCCGTGGCGTTCTTCAGCCAGCTCGCGCCCGCGCTGCTGATCGCCGCCTGGGTCCGGCGGCTGGCCCCGGACGCCCGGATCTGTCTGGGCGGACAGCAGGTGATGCTCCGTCACGACAGCCTCGCCCGACTGCCCGGAGTCCGGGAGACCGTCGACGCCCTGTGCCCGACCGCCGGGGAGGAACCCCTCGAACGCTGGCTGGACGCGCTGGACGGAACGATCCCTCTCGCCGCCGTGCCCGGCATGACCTGGCTGCCGCGTGCCGAGGCCGCACCGCGCACGGGTCCCGCGGTGACCCTGCGCTTCCGTGACCTGGGACCGCCCGACTTCACCGGCCTGCCGTTCGGCTCCTACCTCAACAACGCCCTGGAGCTCGCGATCGTCTCCTGTGTCGGCTGCTACTGGGGGCGGTGCGCGTTCTGCTCCTACGGCAACCGGTCGCTGCCGCACGGCGCGTATCAGCAGGGCACCGCGGACCAGATCGCCGACGCCGTGGAGGCCGTGGTCCGCGCCACGGGTACCCGGTACGTGTCCGTCGCGGACGAGAACACCAACCTGCGGCTGATCCTCAAGGCGATGCGCGCGGTACGCGAGCGCGGCATACGGATCCGCTTCGGCGTACGCAGCCGACTGGAACCCGCCCTGACCGAACCGGAGTTCTGCCATGCCCTCGCCGCGGCCGGCTGCGCGATGATCTCCGTCGGCTACGAGGGCACCTCCCAGCGCCTGCTGGACCGCATGGAACGGGGTGTACGCGCCGCCGACTACCAGCGCATCCTCGACAACCTCGCCGCGGCGGGCATCACCGTCCGGTTCACCGTGATGGGACAGGTCCTGGACGAGACGCCGGACGAGTTCGAGGCGTCCTTGCGCTTCCTCGTCGACAACGAGCGCCACATCGGCATCGACGCATTGGAACTGATGGTGGCGGAACCCGGCACCAGACTCGCGAACAGCCCCGAGGAGTACGGACTCACCCTCGACGCCTCGGACCGCCTCACGGGCAACCCCGAGCTGAGCTACCTGGCCGGCCGCCTCGGCCGCCCGCTGGCGGTCCACGGCGGCCCGACGCGCACCGAGGCCCTGGACCGCCTGGTGCGCATCTTCCGCACCGTCAGACCGGGCCGGACCACCCCCTCGGCACCCCAGCGCCCCGCCCCGGACCACCCTCGCCCACCGGCCGTCGCGGCCCTGCGCCCGCACCCCTGGGTACGCACCGTGCCGGCCATCGCCGACGACCGTACGGCAGACCGCCTCACCGTCGCCGACGTCGTCCGGGAACAGTTCTACGCACTCCCCCGCGCCGACGTGGAACAGCGCGCCGACGGCCTGCTCACGGCCCGCACCGACCGTGGCCGCCGACTGCTGGCCCGTCTGGCCGACGCGGCGGCCGGCAGCCCTCACCCGGCCCTCTCGGCCGCACCGGTACCTCCAGCCAGGAGCTCGACATGACGCAACCGCCGCTTACCGCACCCGGCGGCGCCCCTGCCGTCGCCGACCCGGAAGCCCCGAACAGGATGGGCCTCGGGGTGCTGATGGACATGCCGTGGGGCGGCGGACGCCTCGGCAGGCGCGGCATCGGATTCGTCGAGAGCGACGACGGCGGCGGAGACATCACCGACCGGGTCCGCGCCTTCCTGCACCGCCACGGCGGCGACTTCGCCTACGCGGCCCTCGCCTTCCAGCCACGCTCACGCGCCCGCGTCCGCACGGCCGACTACGAGCGCGCATACGACCGCTTCTTCGAGGCGCTGCCCGCCGGGACCGCCCGCGCCCTCCACCAGACCGAGCTGAACATGGGCACGCCCGAGCCCTACGACCGCCGCCCGGCCGCCGAGTTCACCAACGAACTGGCGGCCCGCTACGGCTTCTCCTGGGTGGTGGAGGACCTCGGCATCTGGAGCCTGCGCGGCATCCCGATGCCGTATCCGCTCCCGCCGCCGCTGACCGAGCCGGGCCTGGAGATCGCCACCCGGAACGTGGCCGAGGCGGCCCGGCTGCTCGATCCGCCGCTGCATGTCGAGTTCCCCGGCTTCACCGAGGGCGGCTCGTTCGTCCTGGGACACATGGACGCCTTCGCGTACTTCTCCCGCCTGGCCGAGGACGCCGACGTGTGGGTGACCCTCGACGTCGGCCATCTGCTCAGCTACCAGTGGCTGAGGGGACGTACCGGAGACAGGATGTACGACGGAATCGAGTCCCTGCCCCTCAGCCGCTGCCGGGAACTGCACCTGTCCGGCTGCCAGATCGTGGGCGGCAAGTTCCGCGATCTGCATCACGGCGTCCTGCTGGACGAGCAGGTGGAACTCGCCGCGTATCTGATGCCGCGCTGCCCCCACCTCCTCGGAGTGTCCTACGAGGACCCGATGTACCGGGAGGACGGACAGCTGGTCGAGAAGTCCCGGCGCAACTACGCACGGCTGCGGGACCTGGTCGCCGCCTGGCAGCGCGGGGAGGCGGTGTGAGCACGGTGGAGCCGGGCACGTCCCTGGACGGCGAGCGGCTGACCGAGCTGCTGATGCGGCTACTGCTGGACGCGGACCTGCGGGCCCGGCTCGCCGATGAGGGCGCCGAGGCCGTGGCGGCGGATCCGGGGGAACTGGAGTGCCTGGCCTCCGTCGACCTGACCGAGCTCGACACCACCGCGCGCCGGCTGCGCTCCCAGGTCTGGCGGCCCGGCAGCGGCGGCAGCCTCGCGACCACGTTCCCGCGCAGCCTGCGCCTGCTGCAGGACGCCGGTGCCACGGAGTCCGCCCTGCTCACGGGCTTCCTCAACTCGCCGCACTTCACCAGGTTCCGGCTCATCCCCTACACCGGCCCCGGGCTCTCGGTGGAGGAGGCGTTCGCCTGCCACCTGCTGGACGGCGCCGAGAACGCGACGCTGCGCGACACCGTGACCCACGAGCTGATGATCGCCCTGTTCACGGCGCTGACCTGCGAGCAACCGCTGTCGTTCGTGATCGAGGCCGAGGGAATCATCGGCACCGACCGCGGCCACGCCGCCCTGCGTAGGTATCGCACAGCGTCCGCGGCCGCCTGGGCAGCCACCCCGGCCGGGCGGCCCGGTGCCGGCGACACCGGGCACACCGCCACGGCGGAAGCAGTGCACTACGCGTACTTCGCCACGTCCGCCGGGCTGGCCCACGGCGTGGTGACCGAGCGGGTGGCGGCGGCCTTCGAGGCCGAAGCGACGGCCCGGCGCGAGACGGCACGGCGGGCACTGGCACGCCGTGGACTGTGGTGACGGGGAGAGGATGCGCCGTGCACATCGTCCTGGTGGACATGCCGTGGTCGTCGCTGGACGCGCCGTCCCTCGCCCTCGGCATCCTCAAACGCCGGATCCTCGACGTCTTCCCCGACGGCGCCGCCGACGTCGAAGTGGTGCACGCCAACCTCGACTTCGCGGACTGGGTGGCCGCCCGTACGGAATACAGCTTCGAGGAGTACGACTTCTGCGCGAGCTCGTACTTCTCCGGACACAGCGAATGGATCTTCTCGGCCGCGCTCAACGACCGGCCCAGCTGGCGGGTGGCGGAGTTCACCGAGCACTTCGGCGCGAAGCTGCCGCGGCACATGCTGGCCAAGGCGCGCGAACTGCACGGACTGGCGCCGCTGTTCATCCGGGAGACGGCCGCCAAGATCGCCGCGACGGCGCCGGACGTGGTGGGCTTCACCACGACGTTCGCACAGAACGCGGCGGCGCTCGCGGCGGCCCGGGTCGTCAAGGAACTAGCACCCGGCACCATCACGGTCTTCGGCGGCGCGAACTGCGACGGCCCGCAGGGCGCCGCGCTGCACCGCAACTTCCCCCAGGTCGACTTCGTGGTGCGCGGCGAGGGCGAGATCGCGTTCCCGCGACTGCTCGCCGCGCTCCGCGACGACGACAACGACGCCCTGGCCGCCATCCCCGGCCTGTGCCGCCGCGACCGGCACGGCAGGTCCGTGGCACATCCCATGAACGCGGCCCCGCTGCCCCCAGGAGCCCTCGTCACCCCCGACTACGGGGACTACTTCGAGCGGCATGCCGGATCCACGGCGGGCGGCTGGGTGGAGCCGCGGCTGGTGGTCGAGGCCTCACGCGGCTGCTGGTGGGGCGAGAAACACCACTGCACCTTCTGCGGCCTCAACGGCTCCTTCATGGAGTTCCGCAGCAAGGACCCCAGGCGGTTCGTGGAGGAGATCCTCGGCCTGGTCCGCCGCCACCGCGTCCTCGACGTGTGGGTCACCGACAACATCCTCGACATGGCCTACCTCACCTCCATGGCCCCGCTCCTCGAGGAGAGCGGATACGACCTGCGGCTGTGCTACGAGATCAAGTCGAACCTGCGGCGCGAGCAACTGGAAACGCTGTACGCGGCGGGCATCAGCTACGTACAGCCCGGCGTGGAGAGCCTCAGCAGCCGGGTGCTGAAGCTGATGGACAAGGGGGTGAGCGGCTGCCAGAACGTACGGCTGCTGCGGGACGCCGAGACCGTCGGCATCAACCTCAGCTGGAACTACCTCTACGGCTTCCCCGGGGAGAGCGAACAGGACTACGACGAGATCGTCGACCAGCTGCCCGCACTGCACCATCTCTCCCCGCCGGCCAACTCCACCCGGCTGAAGGTCGAGCGGTTCAGCCCCTACTTCGACCGGCCGGAACTGGGCTTCGGCGAACTGCGCCCCGCCTCGCACTACCACCACATCTACGACCTGCCCGAGGACGAACTCGCCGACCTGGTGTACATCTTCGACACACCGCACCAGGGCATCGCCGACGGCTGCGTCGACCGGCTGCGCACGGCCGTCGCGGACTGGACACGGGCGTACCCGCGCAGCCGCCTCACCCACTGCGACCTCGGCGAACACATCATCCTGGTCGACACCCGGCCGGGCTTCTCCTGGCATCTTCTCGACGTCACCGACCCGCTCGAAGTGACGGTGTTCCGGCTGCTCGACACGCCGCACACCCCGGCGGCACTGCTGCGCAAGACGGCGGCCCGGCTCGCGAACACACCGCGGCCGGCCGAGGCGGTCACACAGGAGCGCGTCGCCGACCTGCTGACGCGCTGGCGCAGACTCGGCCTGGTCTTCGCCGACGGCGGCCAATACGTCCAGGTCGCACCCGCCGTCGCCAACCAGGACCTGCTGCGGCTGGACGGCACGGGACTGCACGGGGACGGCACGGCGCTCGTTCCCGCCCTGGTGCGCCCGACCGGCGAGGGCGCCCGATGAAGCCGGCTCTGACCCTGTGGAAGGACCGCGATCCGGCGGCCATGCGACTGCCCGGCGTGCACTGCGGCACCCTGGAGGGCCCGCCGGAGAATCCCGTGCACACCGTCGGACAACTCGCCTCCCAGGGCGTCCAGTTCGTCCAGGTGCACCAGCCCGTGGACCTGACCGATCCGGACGGCACATCCGCGGTCGCCGTCCTGGTCCTCGTACGGGAACTCACCAGCCACGGCATCGCGGTGGACTGGACACTGCGCATGGACGACCCGGACCAGTGGCGCCCGCTGAGTCATCTGCACCCCCCGGCAGCCGTCCTGCACGGCTCCTCCGGCACGGAGAACGACGAACACGTGGTCGCCGCGTGGCGCGGCTCGTTCCACATCGCGAAGTGCGGCTACCGCCGCGGCCCGGGCTTCCTGGAGATCCGCGACCACCGCTGGGGCTCCTTCCGCCGCCTGGTCGTCCAGGACCCCGCCAGTACCGCGTTCCAAGGGCTGCTGGACGGCGTCCCGGCACTCGCGTCGGCGTCGACCGAGCGGGTCCTGCGCCGTCACCTGCACGAGAACCTGCTGCACCGCGCCGGACGCCACCTGTGGTGGACGCCGTACCGCCTACGCCGCTGGCCGCTCAGCACGACGATCCCGTAGGAACCTCTCGACCCACTGCTGCGTCAGCTCATCGGCCTGACGCCTGATCCCCGGAGCCGGCACCGACGCGGGCGCGTCGACCCCGAGGAAGTCGAGACAGCCCCGCAGGCCCTCCTCGTAGCGCGCGACCAGGTCCTCGTAGACGACGACATGCGGGACGACACCGTGCCGGTCGAAGTAGTCCTCCCAGGCGGCGGTGTCGCGATCGAGCAGTCGCAGATGCCGGCGGATGTCGTCGTAGCCGTACCGGGGAGCGACGCGCGCGCTCCCCTCCGGCTCCGGCAGATAGGTCCCGTCGAGGATCCAGACACCGGTCTGCTCGGCCATGGCGTACGACACGGCCTGCCGTAGCCGGTCCCCGCGCTGGATCCAGATGTACCGGGGTGCCTGGAGGATGTCGTACGGGTCGGCCTCCAGTCTCCCGAGGTGCCCCGCGTGGATCCGCAGCCCGAACACACCGTTGGGGCTGGTCCGGCACGCCATCAGCCGGCGCACATAGCCCTCCGCCAACTCCTGTGGATCGTCGGAGTCGAATCCCCAGCGCTCGAAGTAGTCGAGCACGAAGGCGTCGGCGAAGTAGTCCTCGGCGAAGCCCGCCAGCCCGGTGTGCCACAGGGCGCGGGCGAGCATGTTGCTGCCGCAGCGGGGGGTGGACGCGAGCACGTAACGGACCGGCGGCAGTCCGGTGAAGGGCGGGAAGTCGAACTCCGGGCCGTTGGTCCGATAGCGCAGCGCCATGACAACACTTTCGCGCCCCAAGCCATGCTTGTCACCGGCTCCTCAGTGTGCGACACGGCGGGACATCACGGCGAGCAACAGTCAAAGGCACGTCAATTCCCCGTGTTTCAGGAGGTGTTGCGCCAAAGAGGGATTGACATGCCCATGCTTGCGGCAGCAGAGTGTCGGCGTTCTGACGCACGTCCTGCACGATGTTCGGTCCGGCCGGGCTCCGCCCGCCCCCTCATGGAGCGGACGTGTACGAGGCATGCTCCCGTCTCCCTTCCGCGACGCACCGATGCCGGACGTGCCCCTTCTCGGAAAGGGAACGGATCATGTCCCTGAAATCACTGCTCCACCGCATGGCGAGACCCGGCCTGCTGACGGCGGGCCTGGCGGCCGGCACGCTGGTCCTGTCGACGGGCACCGCGACCGCCGCACCGGCCCTCACCCAGATCAGCTCCGACCCGTACACCAACTCCACCAGCCAGCACGCCACCGAGGTCGAGCCGGACACCTTCTCCTACGGCTCCACGATCGTCTCCGCCTTCCAGGTCGGCCGGTTCACCGACGGCGGAGGCTCGAACGTCGGCTTCGCGACCTCCAAGGACGGCGGCGCCACCTGGACCAAGGGATTCCTGCCGGGCATCACCACCCAGGCGGGCGGCACCTTCCAACGGGTCAGCGACGCCTCGGTGGCCTACGACGCCAAACACAGCGTCTGGCTGATCTCCAGCATCCCCATCACCTCGTCCGTCACCGTGCCCGAGGTGTTCACCAGCCGCTCCACCGACGGCGGACTGACCTGGAGCAACCCCGTGGTCACCGCGACCGGTTCGAGCCTCGACAAGAACTGGATCGTCTGCGACAACACCGCGAGCAGCGCCTTCTACGGCAACTGCTACACCGAGTACGACAACAACGGCGACAGCGACCGCATCAAGATGACCACCTCCTCCGACGGAGGCCTCACCTGGGGTGCGTCGAAGAACACCGGCAACAGCGCCACCGGCCTGGGCGGCCAGCCCGTCGTCCAGCCCAACGGCACCGTGGTCGTCCCGATCGCCAACGCCTCCGAGACCGCCATCCGCGCCTTCACCTCCACCAACGGCGGCAGCTCCTGGACCAACGCCACCACCGTGGCGACCGTCAGCACCTTCACCGTCCGCGGCAGCCTGCGCAGCGGCCCGCTGCCCTCCGCCGAGATCGACGCCGCCGGCAAGGTGTACGTCGTCTGGCAGGACTGCCGGTTCCGGGCGAGCGGGGGCTCCTGCACCTCCAACGACATCGTGATGGCGACCTCCACCAACGGCACCACCTGGTCCTCGGTGACCCGCATCCCGATCGACGCGACGACCAGCACCGTCGACCACTTCATCCCCGGGCTCGCGGTCGATCCGGCCACCTCGGGCAGCACGGCGCACCTGGCGCTGGCGTACTACTACCACCCGGTGGCCAACTGCACCGCCTCCACCTGCCAGTTGGACGTCGGCTACGTCTCCTCGACCAACGGCGGCAGCACCTGGACCGCGCCGACCCAGCTGGCCGGCCCGATGAGCCACTCCTGGCTGGCGAGCACCACCCAGGGAACCATGGTCGGCGACTACATCTCCACGTCCTTCTCCGGCGGAACGGCTTATCCCGTCTTCGCCGTGGCCTCGGCACCCAGCGGGTCGGTCTTCAACGAGGCGATGTACGCACCGGCATCGGGCCTGACCGCGGCCGCCGGCACCGCCCCCGTCACGACGGCCACCGTCCGCGACAACATCTTCTCGGCCCGCCTCGCCGCGATCGCCTACGCCCAGTGGCTCGCCAACGGCGGCACGGAGGGCGGCGGCGAGGACAGCCCCTGAGCCCCTGCCCCGTAGCACCCTCGGTGTGGCCGGCGGCCTGCCACCGGCCACACCGCTGACACCGTGACGGGTTCACCTCTCCTGTGAAGTGGCCGCCTGGCCGCAGGCAGTTGGGCGAAGGCCCGGTCCTGCTGCTTCTGCCGTACACGGCCGGCCGAAACGGCAGGCGGCCGTCTTCACGTCTCGCCGGGACCTTCTCCCCGCCCGCACGCACGGCGGTCATGGCGACGATGGTTCGCGTCCTCCTGTGCCAGGCGCCGCAGGAGTCGGACCACCGGCTCGAACAGTACGGTGAGGACTACCGCCCGCTCGGCCAGGGCGATACGGTCCTCGATCCCTTCGAACTGCGCGAAGTCGAGGTCCGCGGTGGCGCTGGCGAGCCGTGCGTAGGGGATGAGGTCGTCCGCCGAGTAGTCCGTACCGAGACGGGTCAGCGCCGCGAGACTCTCGGCGAGTGCGGGGCGGTGCGGTGACACGTCGGAGATCTGCCAGCCCATGTCCTCGATCAGGGCCTCGACCCTCGCGGCGGCGCCACAGGACACCTCCTCGCCGGCGACGTCCTGCCGTTCCGTGTCCTTCTCGTCGTGCGTCTCCGCCGAAGGGACGGGCAGGGCGTGATGAACGACGCCCAGGGTCTCGAAGGCGTCCAGCGGACGGTCGACGGCTTCCAGCACTTCTCGGGTACGGGCAACGGACAGCCCACCGAGCTGGATGAGCGAACGGATCAGACGGAGCCGCTGGATGTGCTCGTCGTCGTACTCGACGGTGGTGGGGTTCAGCGCCCGCCCCTCGGGGAGCAACCCCTCCCGGCGGTAGTACTTGATGGTCGCCACCGGCACCCCGGACCGCCGGCTGAGCTCTGAAATCCTCATGCGCTCCCTCACGCTCAACTGTCCCTCCCAGTATCGCGTTACCGGGGGTTGCCCCACCGGGCCCGATAGTGCCACTATCAGGCACTCGATAGCAGCACTATCGAGTTCCTTCCGGTGTGCCTTCTCCGCACCCGGCCGCTCACCTCGCATGCCTCGACAACGGAGGGCCCACGCATGTCCCAGCGCATCGGCAAGACCCACTGGAAGCGTTTCGCCATCGGTGCGGTGCCGACGGCGGCCGCCACGGCCGCGGTCGCCGTCTCGATGGCCCAGGGCGCGCTGGCCGCTTCGTTCAGCATCTCCGGTTCCGACTTCAAGGTCTCGGCCGGCTCTCTGAGCGGCAGCGGATTCGCCAACTACGCGACGGTGGACGTCGCCAAGAACGGCAAGCACATACCCGTCACCGTCTCGGCCCTCGAGAACGCGAAGATCACCGACATGTGCCAGTCCGTGCCGGTGGACATTCCCGTGCTCGGGACCTACACGATGACGCTCAAGGCCGGCGGCGAGGGCACCGCCGTCAAGGCCAAGGACCTCTACATCGACATGACCGACCTACAGGCCAAGTCCGGCACCTTCCACAACGTCGACATCGGCGTCGCCACCGGCTCCATCACCAAGGGCCAGGTCAACCCCAAGGATCACGTCGACCCCGACGGTTACGCCCAGCAGGCGGACTCGATCGAGATCATCGACGCCCACCAGAAGGTCTGGGCCACCTCCGCCGGGACGTTCGAACTGGCCGGCCTGCACATGAACATCGCGGCCGGCCGCCACGACTGCTTCTGACCCGCTCCCCCTCCCCCGCCCCTCCACGATCCGGGAGCCTCCCCATGACCAGTGCCGGCGCCTCCGCGCACCCCCACAGCGGCAACGGCTTCGCCGGGGCCCGCCAGGCCTTCCGGGCCTGGCGTCGCACCCGCCCCTTCTGGGCGGGCCTCCTGGTGCTCCTCGCCGCCGCGCCGATCATCTACTTCCCGTACTTCAATCTCTCCCTGGGCACGCTGTCCGTGGCGATGTCCACCACCGCGGGAGCGGGATCGCTGATCATCGGGTTGACGCTGATCGTCCTCGGGGGGCTCCTGTGGTTCCAGCCGATCATCAGGTTCTTCGCCGGTTGCGTCGCCATCTTCCTCGGTGTGCTGTCACTTCCCATCTCCAACTTCGGAGGCTTCCTGCTCGGCGCGTTGTTCGCGGCCACGGGCGGCCTCCTGGCTCTGGCGTGGGGACCGGTGGACGCAGATGCGGACACACCCGACGGCGCACTCGGCTCGGAGGGAGAGCCCGGGAATGGCTGACCAGACACCCACACCCGACATCTGCCAGGAGGCGGCGGAAGTCCGCTTCGTACGGCCACCGAAGGGCCGACACGCCATTCCTCGGACATCCGCGCTGATTCGTCTGCGCCTGCCGCTCGGGAAGGCTCTCGCACTCACCGCGCTGCCCGCCGCTCTGGTCCTGGGAAGTCAGCGTCCGGCCGCCGACACCAGCGCCACCGCCGCGCATTCCGTTCCCGAGGAGGCGGCCGGCGGCGGCGCCGACTGCGCCCGCCGCGACGAGCCGTCGCCCTCTGCCGCGCCGCCGACCCCGACCACCGCTCCCAGCACACCCGACTCCCCCGGGAGCGGCACATCCGTCACCCCGCCGGACCACATCGCCGGCGGGGAAACGAGCCGCGCCCCGGCGCCGTCCCACGCGCCGAGCACGAGCGCCGCCCCCACCGGCCTCCTCGACTCCCTCCTCGAGCCCCTCCTCGGCGGCGACACCGAGCGCAGGAGTCCGGCACCCGAGGTCAGCCCCTCACCCGAGTCGGCCGACTCGGCCGCTCCGACGCCGACGGTGGCCCCACACCTTCCGTCCTCACACCTTTCGTCCCCACCGTCCGCGCCCCGCACATCGCCGTCTCCCGGCGACCGAACGACCACTCCCCCGCCCCGCCCCACGACCACCACGGAGGCGATCCGCACCTGCGACCTCAGCGATCTCAAGGCCCCCGAAGACACGAGCGCCGGTCGATTCGCGGCCGAGGCATGGAACATGAAGGGCAGCCGCCTCCACCTGCGTGACGTCGTCTTCGGCGGCGTGGTGACCGTGGACACGGCCGCCGGCCCCAAGCGGGTGCTCAAGTTCTCCGCGGCCGGTGTCACGATCCGCGACCTGCGGATGTCCGTACCCGTCGGCCCGCAGATCCAGCACATCGATGGAGCACCGGGCTCGACGTCCACGCTGCGAGGCGACCACATCACCATGTACGTCGAGAGCCTGACGGGCACCCTCTCCGGCGCCGAGGGAATCCCCCTGCCTCCCGTCCTCCGCCTCCGTCTCACGCCCGACACCGTCCCGGAATGGCTCTACGACACGGTCGGGAAGCTCGGCCTCAAACTCCAACTCGGCCTGGACGACGTCGACATCGACCAGGCCGGACAGACAGGCGGAGATCTCACCATCCCAGGGATCCACGGATACGGAACGACACCCTGACGCAACCTCCATCGGCAAGGCCCTGGTGGAAGGGTTGTACGTGCGCGATGCGGCCAAGGTCTACGCCTCGGCCCACGCCCCGCGTACAGTGACGCACCCCGACGCGGTCCCGGTGACCCTGGAGGTCACCGACCCGGGGGCCGCCCTGTGGTCGCAGACCAGCTCCCTGCGCCTGGAGCTCCAACGGCGCGGCACCGCCGTCACCGGACTGCACATCGGGTACGCCGACACCGACCTGGTGGGCCATGACTGAGGCTGCCGGACCACGAACGTCGTCCTGCTGGACAGCCGTCACTGGCCGCAACTGCACCAACCACAGGAACTCCCCGCGGCACTGACAGGGCACTGGCCAGCTGGGCCGAATGCCCCGCCCGGGGCGACCACGGAAGGCCGGCCCGAGTCGGCGAAGGTGTCCCTGATCGCCTGGACGACCGCCCGCTCGGTACGGCTGGACTCCTTGAGGCCTGCCCAGTGGTGCGTGTTCGCGACAGACCACGCCGTCGGCCGCCGCATGCGAGGCGGCAACCGACAGCCCACCGCGCACCCCTCAGACGCCGCAGTCAGCAACCCATGGGTAATTGACAGGGTACGAACGTACCTCGTAACGTACCCGCATACGTACCCACACCCTGGCAACGCCACTGCGGCTCAACGAGGAGCACAGATGCAGCAGCACCTATTCGACATAGACGTCCGGGTTCCGATGCGCGACGGCGTGGCCCTCGCCGCCAACGTGTGGCGTCCGGCCGAGGGCAAGGTCCCGGCGCTGCTCGTGCGCCTGCCGTACAGCAAGGACGGTCTTCTGGCCGTCGGTCTTGCCCTCATGCCCGACACCCAGACTCTGCTGGAGGCCGGTTACGCGGTGATCGTGCAGGACTGCCGGGGCACCTACCGCTCGGAGGGCGAGTTCGTGCCGCACATGGCGGACCGGCACGACGGCGAGGACACCGTCGCCTGGATCACCGAGCAACCCTGGTCCGACGGCACGGTGGGCATGTACGGCGGGTCCTACCTCGGAATGGTCCAGTGGGAGACCGCCGTTACCGGGGCCCCCGGTCTCAAGGCGATCGCACCGGCCGTCACCTCGATCGACAACTACGAGGCACCCTGGTACGGCCCCGGCGGTGCGCTCTCGCTGAGCCTGGTCACGCTGTGGAACGCCATGATGTATGCGGCGGACGCGCAGCGGTCCCTGACTCTCGGCGAGGACACCGCGTTTCACCTGCAGCAGCTCGGTCAGGCGGTGCTGTCCCACGAGTCCCTCAACGACGTACTGCCGACGGCTGAGCTCCCGGTCCTTGCGGCGTACGGGAAATGGTGGGACGACTGGATGGCCCACCCCTCCCACGACGCGTACTGGGACGCCATGGAGCTCACGCCCGAACTCAAGAACGTCACCGTCCCGGCGCTGAACATCGGTGGCTGGTACGACCTCTACATCGGGCAGACCCTGCGCACCTACACCACCGCCCGCCAGAAGGCCGGCAGTGCGCAGGCCCGTGAGGGGCAGCGGCTGATCATCGGCCCGTGGGATCACCTGTCCACGAGTGGCGTCTATCCCGACCGCTCCTTCGGCCCGCGGGCCGACGCCCAGATGATGGGCCTGACCGGCCTGCATGTGAAGTTCTTCGACCGCTGGCTGCGCGGCGACACCACCGCCCTGGACGGTGTGGCGCCGGTGAAGATCTTCGTCATGGGCATCGACCAGTGGCGCGACGAGCAGGCCTGGCCGCTGCCCGACACGCAGTGGACCGACTACCACCTCATGAGCACCGGTCACGCCAACACCGCGGACGGCGACGGCGTGTTGACCACCCAGGCCCCGGCAGACACCGGGCACGAGACCTACCTCTACGACCCGCGCCGCCCGGTCCCCTCGGCCGGCGGGGCGTCCATGCCCACGACCCCGGGGTTCTGCGGCCCGGTCGACCAGCGCACGGTCGCCGCCCGCGACGACGTCCTGTGCTTCGCAACTCCCGTACTCGACAAGGCCGTCGAGGTCACCGGCCCCGTCAGCCTGACCCTCTACGTCTCCTCGACGGCCGTGGACACCGACTTCACCGCCAAACTCGTCGACGTCTTCCCCGACGGCAAGGCGATCAACCTGTGCGACGGGATCCTGCGCACCCGCTACCGGGGCGGCCTGGCCACCGAGGAGTTCATGGAGCCCGGGGCGGTCTACGAGATCACCGTCGACATGACCGGCACCTCCAATGTGTTCCTGCCCGGTCACCGCATCCGGGTGGATGTCTCCAGCAGCAACTTCCCGCGCTACGACCGCAACACGAACACCGGCGGCGTCATCGCTCATGAGAGCGAGGAGCAGATGATCCCCGCGATCAACCACATCCACCACGGGCCCAACCACCCCAGCCGCCTGGTGCTGCCGATCATCGACCGCAAGGACCAGGCATGAGCGCCGCCGACCGCGTCGCCGAGCTGACCGCGACCTTCGCGGCCCCTTACCTGGACGTGGCCCACCTGCTGTGCGACCGGCACCCCGCCGACCGCACGGCGTTCAGCGTCGTCGACAGCGACGGCAAGGCGTCCACGCTGACCTTCGGCGAGCTTGCCGAGGGCTCGCACCGCTGCGCCCGGGCGCTCCAGGACCTCGGCGTCGGTCCGGGCGACCGGGTGGCGACCCTGATGGGCAAGAGCACCGACCTGGTCACCCTCATCCTCGCGATCTGGCGGCTCGGCGCGGTCTACGTCCCGCTGTTCACCGCGTTCGCACCCCAGGCCATCGCCCTGCGGCTGGAGGGCGCGGGTGCGCACGTCGTGGTCGTCGACCCCGACCAGCGTCACAAACTCGACCCCGGCCCCGACATGCCGGACGACCCCCAGCGCCGGATCGTCGTCACCGGACCCGGCACGTCACGCGGTGACCTGTCGCTGGCCGATCTCGTCGCGGCCGCCTCACCCGAGCCGCTGCCCGCCGTCACCACCAGCGGGGACGGGCCCCTGGTGCACATGTTCACCTCCGGCACCACCGGCAAGCCCAAGGGCGTCATCCACCCCGTCTCCTACATCGCGGGCTGGCAGATCTACCTGGAGTACGCACTCGGTGTCTCCCGCGACAGCGTCTACTGGTGCGCCGCCGACCCCGGCTGGGCCTACGGCCTGTACTCCGCCATCGTCGCCCCGCTGGCCGCCGGCATTCCCAGCCTGCTGCTGTCCGGAGGGTTCTCCGCCGAGACGACCTGGCGCACCCTCCTCGACCACCAGGTCACCGACTTCACCGCCGCCCCCACCGTGTACCGGGGACTGCGCTCCTCGTCGGTGCCGGTGCCCGAGGGGCTGCGGCTTGAGCGGGCGTCCAGCGCGGGCGAGCCTCTGACCCCCGAGGTCAACGAGTGGGCCGGCAGCGTGCTCGGTCTCGCCGTGCACGACCACTTCGGCCAGACCGAGGTCGGCATGCCCCTGGCCAACCACCACCATCCCGAACTCGCCCGTCCTCTCAAACCGGGTTCGATGGGCCGGCCGGTGCCCGGCTGGAGCCTCACCGTCCTGGTCGACGAGAAGGACGAGCCCGCCGGACCGGGCGTACTCGGCCGGGTCGCGATCGACGTCGCGGCGAGCCCGCTGATGACCTTCCGCGACTACCAGATCCCCGGGCAGAGCGCTTCCAAGTTCACCCCCGACGGCCGCTGGTACCTCACCGGCGACGCCGGGCGCGTCGACGCCGACGGTGACTTCTTCTTCTCCTCCCGCGACGACGACGTCATCATCATGGCCGGTTACCGGATCGGCCCGTTCGAGATCGAGAGCGTGCTCGCCCAGCATCCCGCGGTCGCCGAATGCAGCGTGATCGGCGCACCCGATGACGTCCGCGGCGAGGTCATCGAGGCGTACGTCGTCCTCCGCGACGGTGGCGAGGGCTCACCGGAACTGGCCACCGAGCTCCAGCAGTTGGTCAAGACCCGGTACGCCGCCCACGCCTACCCACGCTCCATCCACTTCATCGACGCGCTGCCCAAGACCCCCAGCGGCAAGACCCAGCGCTATCTGCTGCGCAAACGCCGACGCGCCGAACTCACCACCCCGGAGTCCCCTTGACCGGCACGGAACGTCTCCTGTCCGAACCTCTGCTCGTCGAGCAACGCGGCCCCGTCCGATGGCTGTCGCTCAACCGCCCCGAGCGACGCAACGCCCTCGACACCACCCTCGTAGAAGCCCTGGACCAGCAGATCACCAGCGCCGAGGCCGACCCCGGCACAGCGGTCGTCGCCGTGGCCGGCAAAGGGCCTAGCTTCTGCGCCGGCGGGGACTTCCACCAGTTCCTGGAGCTCCACGACGCGGGCCACAACCCGGTCGACTTCCTGACCGACGTCTCGGCCTGCTTCAACCGCATCGCGGCCAGCCCCAAACCCTGGGTCGCCGTGCTGCACGGTCACGCCGTCGCCGGGGGCCTCGAACTCGCACTGGCCTGTGATGTAGTGGTCGCCGCCGACACCACGCTGATCGGCGACGGCCACCTCAACCGGCGCCTGGTGCCCGCCGGCGGATCGAGCGTACGGCTGCCCGGCGCGGTCGGCCGGGGCCTGTCCCGCCGGCTCCTGCTCACCGGCGAACTGCTGCCCGCCACCGCCTTCGAGAGCACCGGCTGGATCCACTCGATCGTGCCCGAGGCCGACCTCGAAACCACCGCCACCCGTATCTGCCACCAGCTGGCCGACCGCCACAGCCCTGCCCAGCAACGCCTCAAGGCACTGCTGCACCGGATCGACGGCATGGCCCCCGAACAGGCCCTGCGCGAGGAACTGGCCACCTTCGCCGACAACTGGTCGGCGAGCTCGGTGGCCGACGCCCTGCGGGACTTCCTCACCCCCCACACCACGAAAGCAGGCAACAGGTGAATCGCTACCAGGGACGAGTCGTCGCCATCACCGGAGCCGCACAAGGTCTCGGCCTCGCCATGGCAACGCGGTTCGCCGCGGAAGGCGCCGCGGTCGCGCTGGCCGACGTCAATGAAGAGGCCCTCACCGACGCCGCGAAGACCATCACCGACGCCCACGACGCGAGGCTCCGCACCGACGTGGTGGACGTGACCGACTCGGCCCGGGTCAACTCCTGGATCGACGGCGTCACGGCCGGACTCGGTCGGCTCGACGTGCTGGTCAACAACGCCGGGATCATCCGCGACAACCGCGTCGAGGACATCACGGACGAGGACTGGCACGCGGTCGTCAACGTCAGCCTCACCGGCGGCTTCCACTGCGCCCGCGCCGCGTTCGGCCCGATGAAACGCCAGGGCTACGGCCGTATCGTCAGCTTCTCCTCGATGTCCTGGCGCGGGAACTTCGGCCAGACCAACTACGTGGCCGCCAAGGCGGGCATCGTCGGCATGACCCGCACCCTCGCCCTCGAGGGCGCCCGCCACGGCATCACCGCCAACGCCATCGCCCCCGGCCTCATCGAGACCCCCATGCTCGCCTCCATGAACGGCCCCGCACGCGACAAGCTCACCCACAAGATCCCCATGCGGCACACCGGCAGGCCCGAGGACATCGCCGAAGCCGCGGCCTTCCTCGCCAGCGAGGCCGCCGGCTACATCACCGGCGTCGTCCTGGACGTGGACGGCGGCATCTCCATCGGCTCCTCGATCCGGTAACGCCGCCTCGACGGTCAGGCCGTGACCGTCGACTCGCCGTCGGGGACCGTCACGGCCCAGGCGGCCATGGTGTCGAGGACGGCGCGCAGACCTTCGCCCAGGGGCGTGAGCCGGTACTCCACCCGCGGGGGGATCTCCGCGTAGGCGGTGCGGACGACGATGCCATGCCTCTCGAACTGGCGCAGCCGACTGGTCAGGGTGTGCGGGCTGATGCCGGGCAGGGCGTCGCGCAGCTGCGTGAAGCGGTGGGGTCCACGCAGGAGCTCGCGCACGATGAGGGTGGCCCACGGCCCGTCGAGCAGCGTGATGAAACGGGCGACACCGCACTCGGGCAGGCTGGATTCAGCGGACATCTTTTGATGGTAGCCCATTAGTGCAGTTGATGTAGCCGATGCAGTGACTGCACTAATACACCGACCCTTGACGCGAGCACTGTCGTGGACGATCCCCGCCCGGGCGGTCGACCGGGTACGTCAGCCGGTACGCTGGTACCCATTCGGTCGGCTTCCCGGCCGACGACCGACCGTTCCTTTCCGGCGGAGACGACTCATGGGAGGCTGCCGCGGTGACGGCCACGACCGACTCGCGCGACCGACGCCCGCGCCGAACGGCACGCAGGCGGGTCGTCGACACACGTCGACGGGACGAACTGCTGCGCCAAGCCGAGGCGATCATCCTGGCCGAGGGCTTCACGGCAGTGACCATGGACGAGCTCACCCAGCGGCTGGGATGTTCCAAGGCGACGCTGTACAGTCTCGCCCCCACGAAGGAACAGCTCGTCCTGACGGTCACCCGGACCTTCTTCAGGGATGCGACAGCCGAGATCGAGCAGGCGGTCCAGGCCGAGCCTGATCCACGGGAGCGCATCCGCGTCTACCTCACCGGTGTCGGCACAGCCATGCGCCGGCATTCTCACGCCTTCTACGACGACATGGTCGGCTACGAGCCGACGGCACAGATCTACCGCAAGAACTCAGCCGCCGCGGCGCACCGGGTCCACGAACTGATCGAGGAGGGCGTACGGACTGGTGTCTTCCGCGCGATCAACGGGCACTTCGCCGCCCAGGTCGTGGCGGTGACCATCGACGCGGTGCAGTCGGGGGCCCTCCTGGAGAGCACCGGACTGACCGCCGGCGACGCCTTCTCCGAACTCGGAGACCTCCTCCTGGGCGGGCTCAGCGCGGGAGGAACCGCGACTACGCACCGCCGCTGATCTGCTGGGTGAGCTTGAGCAGTTCTTCGACGTGGTAGATCTCGGTGATCTTGCCGTCGACGACGCGCATGATGTCCTGGCCGTTGATGTCGACCGGGTTGCCGCTGGCGGCGAACCCGAAGGCGTCTCCGGTGTGGACCGCGGTCATCCGCCAGTGGAGGACCACCCAGCCGCCGGGAAGCTCCTGCTGGAAGAGAATCCGGTGCTGTGTGTCGGTGAATCCGTCACGGACCGCGGCGATCGACGCGCGCATGCCGTCAATGCCCGAGGCGACGCCGGTGGCGGGGTTGTGATCGATCACGTCCGGGGCGAACACCTCGTCCGCGCCGTCGACGTCGCCGGTGTCGTACAGTTCCAGCTCGCGCGCGGCGACCCGGAGCGCGGTGCTCGTGGCCGAGCGGACCATCTCGCTCGAGGTGTTGGCTGTGGTGATCGCGGTCATGGGGTCCTCCACGGTGGGGGGTGCGGGCTGAGGAGGGCTACGGTTCCCGCGCGGGACCAGTTCCTTCAAATGCACTAATGGGGAACCGTCGAGTGATCTCGAGCACACCGTGGGGCACGGTCCGTCTACAGCTTGCCGGTCCTGAAATCCGCGCTGCTCTTGAGGACCGCGGAGTCCACGGTCCAGTTCTCCGGCTGGACCCTTTCCCAGAGGCTTCCCGTGCCGGATTCCCTGCCCAGCTGATCCTCCCGGCGGAACCACTCCTCGGCGGTCCGGATCCTGTTGGGGTGGATTTCGTCGAGCAGGGCGTAGTCCCTGGTGATGATCCCGTGCTTCCACACGTTCCAGAAGCCGGTGAAATTGTCCCGGAAGCTCATGGTGCTCTTGTCGTCGGGGTCGGCGTTGTATCCGGCAGGATGATCGGCGATGTTCTTCAGGTCCGGACCGTTCCAGTAGGTGTCCAGGTCGGTGTCGATGTACCGCGCCGGGTGTCCGGTGACCTTTTCGAACGCTGCGGCCATGTCGTCATACGTCATGTGCTCGATGGCGACTTCGAGGTCCATGCCGTTCGCTCGTTCGGGGTTGTCGAACAGCCAGCGGACATAGAAGCCGCAGTCGTCCAGAGCGACGTGGGGGACGGCTCCATCGCCGAGCGGGACTCGCCAGGTGACGACGCCGTCCTCGACCGAGGGCGTCATGGGCGTGAGCGGCGAGATCACCATCTCGATATAGGGGCCGGACGTGAAGACCGCCGCTCCCATCCGGTCCCTGTTCTTCTCGTTCTGGAACAGCACCCATTCGGCCATCCGGCCCTTGCCGTCATAGTGGCCGGTGCGGAACCTGGAGTCGTAGCCCGATTTCTTGAGGGCGTAGTCGAGATTGCCGTAGACGAAGAACTTGATTCCCTCCTCGATCGCGATCTCGTAGGTGCGGATGGCCCAGTAGGTCTCGGCTTTCTCCCCTGTGTTGAACCCGTCGATGTTGATGAACGCCCCGTCACAGCCGCGGAATCCTTCGCGCAGTACGTCCTCGTCGGCGAACGTGCCTTCGAGGACGGAGACATTCCCCAGCGCGACGAGCGCCTGAGCGCGCGGGGAGTTGGCGTCGCGGGTGAGGAGTTTGACGGAGTACTTCTTGTCGGCGACCAGAGCGCGCACGATCGGGATTCCTTGGGCCCCTGTGCCGCCTATGACGAAGATGGTGGAGGTGGCGTGGGAAGACATGGTGCTTGACTCCTGGGTTGTGTGCGCGAGTGTGGAAAACGTTCGAAAGACGTTCAGCGTCGACATGGGCGCCTGGGAGGACCGGAGCGGCTCGGTTGACCGCCCGGCTTTCCGTGCCCTCGCGGTCATGCCACCGCGTTCAGCAGGTCGGCCACCACCTCCGGCCTCTCCAGAGCGATGAAGTGGTCCGCTCCCGGCACCTGCGTGTAGTCGGCGTCGGGAAGCAACCTCCTGTTGGCCTCCCGGTCCGACGGGCGGGACCAGTCGTTCTCGCCGTAGACGAGGTGGACGGGGGCCTTGACCTCGGGGTAGCGGGAGCGGGCGGCGATGAGGCTGGGCATGTTCCGGTAGAGAGCGCGGGCGACGGTCGGGAAGCCGGGACGCCTGCCCGACTGGAGGAGTTCGTCCAGGTAGTCCTCACGGAAAGCGGTCTTGTCGCCGACACCGCCCTGCAGGATTCCGCGCAGGACCGGCTTGGGTTCCTGCTCGGCGATCAACTTGCCCACTCCTGGAGCGATGATCCCGCCGATCACCACACGCGCGAGGAGACTGGACCGGGCGATTCCGTCGCGGTAGTCGTACGGGTTCACCGAGACGACCCGCCGTATCCGTTCCGGCAGATCGGCCGCGGCGGTCAGGGCGAGCACGCCGCCCAACGACTCCCCGACCAATGTCACGTCGTGGAGGTCGAGTTCGGTCAGGAGCCGCTCGACGCCCGTGCGGAGCGCCGGCTCTTCGTACGACGCACCGGGCACGATCTCGGAGTAGCCCATTCCGGGCAGATCGAGGGCGTACACGGTGTACCGGTCCGCGATCAGCGGGATGAGGGAGCGGAAGTGCTCGGCCTGCGTGCGCAATGTGTGCAGCAGGATCAGCGGAGCCCCTGTGCCCGCCTTGAGATAGCGCAGGGTTCCCTCGCGGCTGTGTCCCGTTCGCGGGGAGAGGGTGTGACTGGTGGTCCCGGGAATGTGAATCGTGGGGCGTGGCTCCTGGGCGGGCATGTCTCTGCTCTCTCCTGTGGAACGGGGACGGGTGACTCGGGCACCGTCGAACTCGGGGGCGCGCAGCGGCGACCCTCACAGCCGCCCGCGGCACACAATGGAAAACCGATCGGTTTCATTCACCGTAAACCGATCGGTTTTCAAGCGCAACCCCACGCCGTGTGCGCGCGACGACGGGAGACCAGGGAAGCAACCCCTGCCGACGCGCCGCGACCACCGCCTCGAAGCGGGTGCTCGCGCCCAGCTTCCGCATCGCGCTGCGCAGATACGCCTTCACCGTTTCGGGCAGCAGCGACGGCCTGCGACCGGCTTCGGCTTTGCTGCAGCCCAGCGCCATCTGCGCCAGGACATCGAGTTCCCGGGGCGACAGTGGTGGGCCCGGTACGGAGGATGCGGCGGCGGGTTCGGCCAGTCGGTCGGCCACGCCCAGCAACTGACCGCGCAGGTCTTGGTCGGGCACCTGCTGGGCTATGCGCCGCAACTCGGCGTGAACCCGGCGGACTTCCTCCAGCGGAACGCCACATCTCCCCCCTTCGGCCCGGTCCCGCTCGGCCTCCAGCAGGCGCGGTCGGTGGTCGGCCTCGTCCCGGATGACCAGCTCGGCGGCAAGGCGCCGGGAAGCGTCGGCGACCGCTTCGGCCGCCCGGTCGCCGAAGCGGGCCAAGCCCGCGCCCGGGGAGGACATGCCCGACGACCAGCCCTGGCTGACCTTGGTCGCCGGAGGTACCCCCGAGGGCTCGGAGCTGTCCTCCCGTGAACTGCTCGCCCGGCACTCCGGCGACGAGCCTCAGGGCCGCCCGATCGCGACCGGCCCGGACGCTCCACTGGTCCTGCTGTTCACCTCGGGCACCACCGGCGCCCCCAAGGGCGTGCCCGTTCCCGTCCGGGCACTGGCCTCGTTCCGGGCGTGCCTGGAGTTCGGCCTCGACGTGCGCGAGGACGACGTGTTCTGGAACGCCGCCGACCCCGGCTGGGCGTACGGCCTCTACTCCGTGATCCGCGGTCGCCCCCGGCCACGGCGATGCGTCGAGGAACGGTGCGCAGCTGGTCGGCAGGCATGCCGACGCTCGCGCGCCCATCGCGATGGCGGCCGGTTCCGCCCTGCTCGCCGCTCTGGTCTCCGAGCCCTGGACCGCTCTCGTGAGAACGTCTGGGCGGCGCCCGAAGACCGGTAGCCCTGACCAGCACCTGGATGATGGCGTGCGCCCGCCGTCCGCCTCCTGAAGGCACCACTGACTGCACTCCCCGCGTAGGCAGGGAGTGCTACGCCCTCGCACGTTCAGCGAGTCCTGGTTGCCGGCGGCGCGCCCGTTCCCGCCCTGGTCGCGTCGGTGCCCCAGCTGGCCAGCAATCGTAGTGCCTCCGCGGACGGGGAACCGGGTTCGGCGTGGTACGTCGCCAGTGTCTGTTCGTGGTCGTCGGCCAGGTGGAACGACTCGAGGCGCAGTTCGAGTTCGCCGACGAGCGGGTGGTGCAGGCGCTGGATGCCGTGGCACCTGTCCCTGACGTCGTGGGCGGCCCACAGCCGCCTGAACTCCTCGCTCTTCACGGAGAGTTCGCCCACCAGCGCGGACAACCGGGGGTCGTTGGGATGGGAGCCGGCGTCCAGGCGCAGCTGAGCGACGACGTCGTTCGCTTTGTCCTGCCAGTCCACGAACAGGTCGTGGTACTCGGTCCTGAGGAACACCAGCCGCGCCCAGTTCCGCTCGCGCTCGGGCAGCTCGGCCCAGTCGCCGAAGACCGCCGCGGCCATCCGGTTCCAGGCGAGAATGTCCCCCCGCCGCCCCACGAGGATCGCCGGGCCGCCTTCCATGGTGTCCAGCAGCGTCCGTAGGGGGCTCCGCACGTGCTGGGTGCGGCCGGCCGGCTTCTTCTTCTGTTTCGGTTTCGCCAGGTGGGTGAGGTGGGCGTGCTCGGCGTCGCTGAGCCGGAGCGCGCGGGCGATGGCGTCGAGGACCTCCTCCGACACGTGCTGCCCGTTGCCCTGCTCCAGGCGCGTGTAGTACCCGACCGACACCCCGGCCAGCTGCGCCAGCTCCTCGCGGCGCAGCCCCGGCACCCGCCGGTGCCGCCCGAAGTCCGGCAGACCGACGTCCTCCGGCTTCAGCCGGGCCCGCCGGGTGCGCAGGAACTCACTGAGCTCGGCACGCGGGTCCAGAGCGCTGTCGGCGGCCTCGTACACCGGTTCGGGGTATTCGTCCATGCCTTCGAGTATCCACGGTCGGACGCACACTAGCCTGCCCAAGCCAGTGGTAGGCACAGCGGATGTACACAAAGCTGTGACCTGGGTGAATACCGGATCGTCCAGCACGCTGGGACCGTGCCCGGCTGGAAGGCAGCCGGGGCGTGGCTTGCATCAGGAACGGAGCACACCCCATGACCGCAACACAGGGGACCGAGTCGAGGACGCGCCAGGGTGACACGGCCGCGGAGGTGGTCGGCCGCCTTCGCGCGACGTTCAACACCGGCGTCACCCGCCCGCTGGACTGGCGCATCGACCAGCTTCGGCGGCTGCGGGCGCTGCTGGTCGAGAACGAGCAGGAGCTGATCGAAGCGCTCTGGGCGGATCTGAGGAAGAACGCCGCCGAGGCGAAGACGCAGGAGATCGACTTCACCGTCGCCGACATCGACGAGACGCTGGCGAACCTTGAGAGCTGGCTCCAGCCTCGCCCGCTAGAGGTTCCTGCCCACTTCGGTCCCACGACAACGGCCTACACGACGTACGACCCGCTCGGTGTCGTCCTGGTTATCGCTCCGTGG
The DNA here is from genome assembly GCF_040605395.1 of Streptomyces sp. NPDC005648. Lineage (NCBI taxonomy): Bacteria > Bacillati > Actinomycetota > Actinomycetes > Kitasatosporales > Streptomycetaceae > Streptomyces > Streptomyces sp. NPDC005648. The sequence goes on from NZ_JBEXCS010000014.1 coordinate 58,232, forward strand.
AACTTCCCGCTGCACCTGCTCATCGACCCCATCATCGGCGCACTGGCCGCCGGGAACACCGTGGTGGCCAAGCCGAGCGAAGTCTCGGTGCACACCTCGGCGGTGGCTTCACGCCTGTTGCGTCAGTACTTCGACGCCGACGTGCTCACCGTGGTCGAGGGGGGCGCCGAGGAGACCGCAGCCCTCCTGGCGCAGCGTTTCGACCACATCTTCTACACCGGCAATGGCACGGTCGGCCGGATCGTCATGGCCGCAGCCGCCAAGAACCTCACCCCGGTCACGCTCGAACTCGGAGGCAAGTCGCCGGTCTTCGTGGCGCCCGACGCCGACGTGGACGAGACCGCCAAGCGGCTGGTCGGCGCCAAGTTCGGCAACGCGGGGCAGCAGTGCATAGCCCCCGACTACGTCCTGGCCGATCCTGCCACCGCCGCCGCACTGGTTCCCGCCCTGCGCACGGCGGTCGAAGCCCAGTTCGGCACCAGCCCGCAGACCGCGCCCGACTTCGGCCGGATCATCAACGAGCGGCACTTCGACCGGCTCACCCGTCTGCTGGACTCCGGCCGGGCGGCGGTGGGAGGCCGGCACGACCGCGACGACCTGTTCATCGCACCGACCGTGCTCACCGATGTCGACCCCGCGTCGCCGGTCATGCAGGAGGAGATCTTCGGTCCGATCCTCGCCGTCGTGGAAGTCGCAGACCTCGATGCCGCCATCGCCTTCATCAACGAACGCGACAAGCCCCTCGCGCTCTACGCCTTCACCGAGTCCGAGGCCACCAAGTCGCGCCTCTTGAACGAGACCTCCTCCGGCGGCGTCGCATGGGGCCAGCCGGTGATGCAACTGCTCATGACCGGCCTGCCTTTCGGCGGCGTCGGTGAAAGCGGCATGGGCCGCTACCACGGCCGGTACTCCCTCGAGACGTTCAGCCACCTCAAGGGTGTCGCGGACGTCCCGCTCAGCTAGCCTCGCGCTTTCGAGAAGCAGGCTGTCCGACGGGCGATCGGCCGGCGGAAGTGCCTCAGTGCGGTGAGGGCGAGGATCGCTGAGATCGCCATACCCGCCACCGCCGCAATCGCGTTCCAGGTGAAGCCGTGTACCGGTCCTCTTCGCGGGGGCGCGTCGAGGGAGCCGGTCGCGGCGCGACCTGCAGACACCGATCCGTACCGGCTCCGGCGGGCAGTTGCGCTTGACCGGTGCCGACACCGACGCCGAAAGCATGCGGCTCTCACCGCGCTCGCCGCCAACACCACCCACACCCCGATCGCGGTCCTGGAACCGCGTCCAGGGACAGCGTGGACCCCCTGCAGCGCAGACCTCCATCCCGTTTTCCTCCGTATTGAAGAAAGAAAGAAACCCATGACCGCCGATATGTCAGAAGCTTCGCCCGTTCCGTCGCTTTTCTCCCCCGTCTCTCTCGGGAAGATCGAGCTCGCCAACCGCGTCGTCATGGCACCGGTAACCCGGGTCCGGGCCGGTTCCTCCGGCATTCCCGGAGACCTGATGGTCGAGTACTACCGGCAGCGGGCGAGCGTTGGAATGATCATCACCGAGGGCACCTACCCCGACCACGCGTCGCAGGGGTATGTCGGTGAGCCGGGCATCGCCACCGACGAGCAGGCGGCCGGCTGGCAGCGGGTGTTCGAGGCGGTGCACGCCGAGGGCGGCAGCATCGTCCTGCAGATCATGCACGCCGGCCGCGGCACCCACCCCGACATCAACGGCGGCCGCCGCATCCTCGCCCCCAGCGCGATCGCCATCGACAACAAGACGTTCACCGAGAAGGGCGAGCAGCCCTACCCCGTACCGGAAGCGATGACCACCACAGAGATCCGGGCAGCCGTGGCGGACTTCGCCGCCGCGGCCCGCCGGGCCATCGAGGCGGGAGCGGACGGCGTGGAAATCCACGGCGCCAACGGCTACCTGCTCCAGGAGTTCCTCTCCCCCGCGGCCAACCAGCGCACCGATGAATTCGGCGGCTCGCCGCAGAACCGCGCCCGTTTCGTCGTCGAGGTCGTCACCGCGGTCGCCCAGGCCGTCGGTGCCGAGCGGGTCGGGCTGCGGATCTCACCAGAGGTCGACCTCGGGGACGTCTTCGAGACCGACCGGGACGACGTCCTGGCCACCTACGGAACCCTGCTCGACCAACTGCGCCCGCTGGGCCTGGCCTACCTCTCCGTCCTGCACATCGAGCCGGGCGGCGACCTGGTACAGGAGCTTCGACGGCGCTTCGACGGCAAGCTGATCGTCAACAGCGGCCCCTTCGGGGGGCAGACCACCCGCGAGGAGGCGCACCAGCAGATCGAGGCCGGCCACGCCGACGCCGTGGTCGTGGGCCGGGCCCTCATAGCCAACCCCGACCTGGTCGAGCGCTGGCAGGGTGGCCACCCGGAGAACGAGCCGCGGCCGGAACTGTTCTACGGACCGGGCGCCGAGGGCTACACCGACTACCCCTTCCTCCAAACGGCCTGACGCCCACGGTCGCGCCTGTCCATGCGGCAGCCCCACTCCCCATGGACAGGCACCCGACCGGCGAGCCTGCGCCCGCCCTTTGGAGCCCGCGGTCACACCGGCGATCACCGGCTCGAGGACCGTCGGGTCCGTCAGGGCGTTGACACCCCTCAGGTTCCTGGTCAGCAGCCTGCGACCAGAAAGTACGGGACAGGATGTGGCGACCGGGGTACGCACCGGTCAACGCCGTCTGAGAGGCCGCTTCAGGCCTGTCGGATCGACGACCAGCAGCACTCCCGTTACCGCGCGACCTTGTCTCAAATGCGTCCGGCCGCGCGCTGCCGGGCCCTGAAGGCCCGCAGGTCAGTAGGCGGCAGACAGGAACGAGGACACTTGCAGTGGAGATTCGCCCCGGATTCGACTCGACAGTTTGTCATTCGGTGCACGTGGGCTCGGACCTGCGGAAATAAAGTGCGGCAGACGGGTTGGGCTGCACCCCGGGGTCAGTTGTCCACGTCGTACCACGAGCTCCCGCCCGACTGGGGCAAGGGCGGCGGCAGGGGCGCAGGGACGGGGATCACTCGGTCCGTGGTCTCGGTCGAAGACACCTCCAGGGCCGGGGCCCGGACCGTGGTGGTCGGTGCCGGCGCTACAGCGAAGGCGACCATCAGGGTTCCGACGATGACGGGGCCCCACAAGGCGCCGGCTCTCCGGGGATACATGTCATGGTGCGTCAATTGTGGTCCAGGGATGGTCGGTCCGACACGCGTGCTGCCCCCATGCCCCCACTGTCACAGGGACGACCGCACAAGGGAACCTTGAGAGTTAAAGTTTTCTGCCTCCTGTACAGATGCTTCACAATCGCTTGCCGAGTGCTTGAGCACGACGGCCGCCTGGTGGTGACACCGGGCGGCCGTCCATCCACTCGAAGCGAGTCGTCAGCTCTTGCCGGCGAGGCGCCAGATCTGGTTCTTCTTGGTGGCGAGGGCGCTCGCGGGATCGCAGGTCCACTGGTGGATCAGGGCGCCGGCCGTGGTGGAGACGTTGCTGACGTCGACGCACTTGCCGCTGTGGACGGCGACCAGTTGGTAGTCCTTGCTGTTGCCGAGCGCGGTGACGGGGTTGAGGGTGAACTGCTGGTTGGTGCCGCCGTTGCAGGTGTACTGGATGACGGCGGCGCCGTCGGCGGTGGAGGCCCCGGAGACGTCGAGGCACTTGCCGCTGAGCTCGTTGACCACGGTGTAGGTGTTGGCCTTGCCGCTGACCGGCTTGAGGTCGAGCATCTGCTGGTAGCCGCCTTCGCAGTACCACTGCTGGTACTGGGTGTTGTTGGCGGTGCTCAAGTTGGTGTCGTCCAGGCACTGGCCGCTGTTCTCGCTGACGGCGACGGTGGAGACGGTGGTGTTGGACGGCGGGAGCAGGGTGACGGTGTAGCCGTCCTTGGCGTTGGACCAGGGGATGCTGACCGAGGCCGCGTTGTTGCTGACGCTCAGCGTCGTGTCGGAGACCGTCTCCGGTCCGGCCACCGCGGCGCCGTTGTTGTAGGGGACGCGCTGGACGACCGCGCGGACCTGGCTGTTCTCCACGACCGACGTGGTGTTCAAGCCGGTGAGGTTGACGGTGACCGTCCCGGTGTTGCCGCTGCTGCCGAGCAGGAGCTTGGCGTTCTTCGCGGTGTTGTCCTTGACGGCCAGACCGTCGGTGCCGGTGCCGGGGACCAGGTTGACGATGTTGCCGGTCTGGGAGCCGTAGTAGCGGTACATGAACCACTCGCCCAGCGGCAGGTACTGGCCCGCGCTGTTCTTGGTGAGCAGGTTGGCCTCGTCGTCGTGCAGGCCGGTACCGGAGGCCCAGTTGCCGCGCAGACCGTCGGCTCCGGCGCGCTCCAGGCGGCCGATGAACCAGGCGCCGCCGCCCGGGGACTGCATGGACAGGGTGGCGTACTCGTTGATCTGGTACGGCCGTGTGTTGGTCAACCCGGCTGCCGCGAGGGTGGAGTTGGCGCGGCCGACGTCGCTGACCGGGTCACCCGGTTCGTCGTGCCAGCTGTAGATGTCGGGGGCGACGTTGTTGGCCTTGACGTAGTTCAGGTAGGTGGTCCACCAGGTGTTGGACGAGTTCGGCTGGCTCGCCGTGCTGGGCCCGACGATGAGCTGGTTCGGGAACGCGGCGCGCACCTTGGCGTAGAAGCGGGACCACATCTGCAGGTACTGGGCCTGTGAGGGCTTCCAGAAGCCGCTGCCGTCGGGCTCGTTCCACAGGTCCCACTCGACGGTCATGTTGTTGGCCTTGACGTCGCCTATGAGCTGGGTGACGAAGTTGTCGAACTGCGTCCAGTCACCGTTGTCGCCGGGCCAGCCCTGGGTGGTGGTGCCGTCGGCGCCCCACAGGTCGTGCGGGAGCAGGACGAAGGTGCCGCCGAGGGCCACCGTGCGCTTGTACTGCGCCAGGGTCGAGTTCCAGCGGGTCTGGTAGTCGGCGAGGCTGGTGGCGTAGCCGCCGCTGTTGAGCTGCGCGCCGCCGGCCCGCATGAAGTGCCACTTGATGTCCTTGAAGAAGTGGTCCTGCGGGAGCGATCCGTCCGGCGTCATGCCGTAGATCATTCCTGAGGCGTGGTAGGTGGGGGCTCCGCCCGCGGTGGCGAAGTCGACGGTGACGGCGGTGTCGGCGGCCCGGGAGGGGGCGGCGGGGATCAGGGTTGCGGCCGCGGCGGCCAGGAGGACTGCGACGGATGAGACGGCTCGGCGGGTGGTGGGTCTGGGAAGTGTCCGGGCTGTAGGCATGGTGCGGCTCCTACGGGGAGGGGTGAGAGGCGGCGCCGGTCAGCGACCGCCTCGGTGTGCGTGTGCTTCGGCCAGCAGGAGGTAGCTGCTGGCGGTCCAGGTGTAGGCGCGGTCGCGCAGGCCCGTTCCGGTGAGGGCGTCGAAGTTCTCGGCGAAGCCGTGGGTCTCGCACAGGGCGCGGAAACGGGCGCTGATGTCGTCCGCGAGCCGGTGGTGGCCGGCGCGGCGCAGGCCGTCCTCGACGAGGACGGTGGCGGGGGCCCAGATCGGGCCGCGCCAGTAGCCGTCGGCGAGGTAGTGCGGTGAGGTGGGCAGTTCGGTGGCCAGGCCGTGCGGTGTCAGATGCGCCTTGACGCGGTCGGCGAGGGCGCTGCCGATCTCGGCGGGCAGGTGCTCGCCGAGCACGACGGGCATGAGGTCGAGAAGACAGTCGCTGCTCCAGGTGTCCCCGGTGGCGACCGAGCGGGTAACGAATCTGTCGCCGGTCCAGAGCTGGTCGAGGAGTGCCGTCTGCGTCTCGGCTGCCGCGTCGGTCCACCGGAGTGCCTCGCCAGCCTCGCCCAACTCGGCTGCGAGATATGCCAGTTCACGCATCTGCAGGATCAGGAAGGCGCTGAGGTCGGCGGTGACGACGACGCGCTCGGGATCGAAGGTGGTGGCGTTGTCCCAGCCGCTGTCGTTGCCGTGCTGGTAGTGGGGAAGTGGGGCGCCCGGGGCTCGTCGGGCGGTGAGCCAGAAGTCGGTCCAGCGCTTCAACCGGTCGTACGTCTGCGCCAGTTGCTCCCCGCCGGGCGGCCTGGGCAGCCGTCGGCGCAGGTGGGCGTGGGCCCAGCCGTGGATGGGCGGTTTGACGAAGTTGTACAGGACCTCGGAGTGGGTCACCGAGTCGGGCAGGGCGCCGCTTTCGTCCTGATGGTCGAAGGGCAGGGCGAACTGGTCCAGGGCCAGTTCGGGACAACCGGGCGCCAGGGCCAGGGAGTTGAAGCAGTGGTCCCAGCTCCACACCTTGTCCATCCAGTGCTTGGACATCAGGACGGCCGGCCGGGTGACCAGACCCGTCGGCCGTACGGTCGCCGACCAGACGACGTAGGCGGCGAGTTCGGCGGCCGGCGTGGCGGGCGAACGCCAGGGGGCCACCGCGTCGAGGAAGGCGGCGAAGGAATCCCGCGCGGACTCCACCACCTCGTCGAAGTCCGCCAGGGACGTGTATGGCGGGCGGGAGGTGTCGAGTTCCTCGATCGCGAGCTCCCAGGTGCCCTCGGCGCCCCCGGTCACGGTGAGTCCGCGGTCTCCGGCGCCCAGGGCCTGGGATCCGGTCGTGCCCGCGAGAGTGCCGGACAGCACGGTGACGCGGTAACGGCGTCCGGTCTCGTACGACGTGAACACGTGCGCGTCCGCCGCCGAGTCGTGGAAGAAGTATGTTCCGCTGAACGGGGTGAGGCTGTGTGCGGCGGCGTGGACGCCGATGCCGACACCGCTCCCGCGCAGGCGGACGGTGTCCGGTGACTCGTAGGCGAGGTCGATGTGTCCGCTGTCGGCGTGCCACCTGAGCAGGCCTGGTGTCGCCTCGACGCGGGTGGGGGTGCGGTCGGCGGTGGCCGGGTCGAGAGGGGTCAGGCGCAGGACGGCGTGCATGCCGTTCTGGTGCGAGACGAGGTGGAGGTCCTCGGCGTACGTCTTCTCCGCCACCACGGGAGAGAGGTCGAACCAGGACCCGTAGGTGCTGAAGGGGATGTCTCGGACGGAGAAGGCCGGGCCGGAGAGGGCGGCGGTCATGAAGGCTGACTCGTTTCTGGAGCGGGAAGGCAGCGGTCGCTGACGTACTAACGGCTCGGCCGTCGTGAGGGGTTGTGGGGGCTCTTGCGGATTCAGTCCTTGACGGCGCCGGCGGTGACGCCCGCGGCGACGTAGCGCTGGGCCAGGACGAGGATCACCGCGGCGGGCAGCGAGGCGACGACGGCGGTGGCCATGATGGCGTTCCACTGCTGGTTGTTGTTGCCGATGTAGTGATAGATGCCGAGGGTGATCGGCTCGTGGGCGCCGCCGTTGACGAGGGTGCTGGCGAACACGAAGTCGGACCAGGACCACAGGAAGGCGAACAGGGACACGGTGACCACGGCGTTGCGGCTCATGGGCAGCACGACCGACCAAAAGGTGCGCAGTGCCTGTGCTCCGTCGACCTGTGCGGCCTGGAGCAGTTCGCCGGGGATGCCGGACATGAACGCGGTGAAGATCAGGACCGCGAAGGGGACGGCCAGGGTGGAGTCGGCGACGATCAGGCCGGGAACGGACTGGAGCAGGCCGAGCTGGAGGTAGATGGCGTAGAAGCCCATCGCCATGATGATGCCGGGGATCATCTGGGCGGCCAGCAGGACGAAGCTGAGGATGCCGCCGCCGCGCGGGCGCAGTTTGGCCAGCGCGTAGCCGGCGGGGGCGGAGAGGGCGACGGTCAGTACGACGGTGCCCAGGCCGATGACGAGGCTGGTGCCGAGGTAGGGCAGTTGCTCGTCAAGGACGGTGCGGTAGCCGGCCAGGGTCCCGTGCAGGGGCAGCAGGTCGGGCGGACTCTTGCGCATGTCCTGGTCTCGGGTGAAGGAGACGTTGACCATCCAGTAGACCGGGAACAGCATGATCGCGGTCAGCAGCACGCCGACGGCTGTCTTCCAGCGTGCCTTCACGGCGGGGCCTTTCATGACAGGGCCACTCATGACAGGGTCACTGATGCTGGGTGCTCTCATGCCAGGTGCTCTCATGACAGCGCCTGCTTCCGCTGCACCCGGACGTAGACCAGGCCGAAGACCAGCGCGGCGACCACGAGCAGGTTGCCGACGGCCGCGCCCGGGCCGAAGGCAGGCAGCAGGTTGCCGAAGCCGAGTTGGTAGGACCAGGTGGCGAAGGTGGTGGAGGAGTCCGCCGGGCCGCCCTTGGTCATGATCCAGATGATGTCGAAGACCTTGAGCGTGTAGACCAGGCCGAGGAGCAGGGTGATCGCGGACACCGGCCGCAGCAGCGGGAAGGTGATGCTCCAGAAGCGCCGCCAGGCTCCTGCCCCGTCGAGGGCCGCGGCTTCGTACAGGCCGGCCGGGATGGACTGCAGTCCGCTGTAGAGCACGACCAGGTTGAACGGGACCCCGATCCAGATGTTCGCGATGATCACCGAGGTGAGGGACCAGGACGGCGAGGTCAGCCAGTTCACCGGGTCGAGGCCGAGGGCGTGCAGGGCCGCGTTGACGATTCCGGAGTCGCTGTTGAGCATCCACGACCAGGTGGAGGCCGACACGATCAGCGGCAGCAGCCAGGGCACGAGGAACAGGGCGCGCAGGGTGGCCGAGAGCCGGAAGTGCTGGTTGAAGAAGACCGCGAGGGCGAGCCCGATGGCGTACTGGAAGAGCAGGCACACGGCGGTGAAGACGGCGGTGTGCAGCAGGGCCGGGGTGAAGGTCGGGTTGTCGAAGACGGTGCGGTAGTTGTCCAGGCCGGTGAACGGGGCGTCGCCCTGGACGAAGGAGCGGACGGTGTAGTCGCGCAGGCTGAGGTCGAGGTTGCGGTAGAGCGGATAGGCGTAGAAGAGGGCGAGATAGGCGGTCACCGGGGCGAGGAAGCCCCAGGCGGCCCACTGGGTGGAGGTGGGCCGGCGGCGCTTCCGGCGGCCGGTGGAGGGTGGGGCGGTAGCGGCCGCCCCACCGCGGACGGGCACGGACCGGTGGTCCGGCGGACGGGTCGTCTGCTTCACGGCGCTCACGTCACTTGGCCGCGGCCTGAGCGGAACTGAGCGCGTCCTTGGGCGACTTGGAGCCGCTGAGAGCGGACTGGACGGCCTTCCACATCTGCTCGGAGATCTTGGGGTACTTGGTGCCGAGGTCGTCGCTGGTGCGGCCCTTGGCCGACTTGACCGCCTGGACCCAGGGCTTGAGTGCGGGGTCGGCGGCGACCTGCTTGTCCTGGACCGCGTTGGTCGGGGCCACGTAGGACAGGGTGGTGTCGGTGGTGTAGAGGTTGTCGCCGCTGGTCAGGCAGGTCGCCAGCTGCTGGGAGGTGGCGTAGCGGCCGGTGTCCTTCTGGACGGGGATGGTGACGAACTCGCCGCCGGTGGGGGCCGCGGCGTTGCCGCCGTTCGCGCCGGGGATGGGCAGGACGCCGTAGTCGAGGCCGGCCTTCTTGGCGTTGGCGAGCTGCCAGGTGCCGTTCTCGCTGAACGCGTAGTCGCCGCTGGCGAACTCCTGCCAGCTGGTGGTCTGGGTGTTGTTGAGGACCGAGTTGGGGGCGTAGCCGTTCTTCAGCCAGTCCTTCCACAGGGTCAGCGCGGACACGCCCTGGGCGGAGTCGAGTTGGGTCAGCTCGGCACCGGCGCCCCAGAACCAGGGCAGGAACTGGAAGCTGCCCTCCTCCGTGCCGATCGCGGAGAAGGTGATGCCCTTCTTGCCGGCCTTCTTGACCTTCGCCAGGGCCGCCGTCAATGAGGTCCAGTCCTTGACGGAGGCGATGTCCACGCCGGCCGCCTTCAGGACCTTCTTGTTGTAGTAGAGGGCGAGGGTGTTGGCGCCGATGGGGGTGCCGTAGGTCTTGCCGCCCGACTGCCCGGCCGCCAGCAGGTTGGGGTCGACCTTCGAGGTGTCGAGCTTGTTGTCGGCGGTGGTGGTGAGCACGCCCGCCTCGGCGAGGGTGGACACCACGGGGTTGTCGACGATGAGGACGTCGGGCGAGTTGCCCTGCTGAGCGGCGAGGAGCGTCTTGTTGCCCAGGTCGCTGGTGTCGAAGCCGGTGCGCTTGACCTTGACTCCGGCCTTGGTGCCGCACTGGTCGAGCAGCTTCACCCAGGCCGAGCTCTGGTCGAACTGCGGGTAGGGGTCCCAGATGGTGTACGTGCCGCTGCCGGCGCCCTTGGTGTCGGTGCTGCCGGAGCCGGAGGAGCAGGCGGTGGCCGTGGCGGTGACGGCGAGCGCGGTGAGGGCGGCGGCGGTCAGACGGCGGTGTCTGGAGGAGCTGTTCATGGCGGGAGGTCCTTTGTTCTGGGCATACGGGTGCCGAGGCACGGGGTGGTGGGAGGTGAAGGGGCGGTGGGGCGTGAGGGGGTACGGGAGGTGAAGAGGGCACGCCTAGCAGCGCCGGTGGGCGGGCGGCGGGGCAGCGGGGCAGCAGGGCGGCGGGGTTACGACGTCAGGTGGCGGCGGCGGTCGGGAGGCCTGGCGGTATGTGACATACCACTGAAAATTTCAGTGCTATGTCACATACCACCGTGGCAAGGCCCAGTACTGGCCCGCAAAGAGATCGGCGGCGCGAGCAGATGATGCCGCGGCGGCGCGTCAGGCTGGTCGAGCCGTTCCACAAGCAGGTCGACGGCGCGCCTGCCCATCTCCTCCGCCGGTACGTCGGCCGCCGTGAGCTGCGGGGTCACCGTCTCCGCCCAGCGTCCGGCCACCACCCCGGTGACGGAGAAGTCGCGCGGCACATGGCGGCCGGCCTGGGCCAGGCCCCGATAGAGACCGCCGAGGGCGGCCTCGTTCAGGGTGACGAGGCCGGTGGTGGCGGGGTCGTCGTGGAGGATCTGTTCCAGGCAGGCCTCGCCCGATGCGGCGTCGTCGCCGCAGCAGTAGGTCCGCACGGTCAGGCCTCGTTCGGCTGCGGCTTTGGTGAAGCCGTCGAGACCGCGGTGGGCCGACTCGTATCCGGCCCGCATCAGTTGCTGGGGCCGGTTGACGAAGGCGATCCGGCGGTGGCCGAGGTCGGCCAGGTGATGCACGCAGGCCGCCGCGAGCGCGGTGTGGTCCAGGCCCACCCACCAGCCGCCCTCCGGATGGGCGGTGCGGCCGATGGCGACGGAGGGGAAGCCGAGGTCGGCCAGGTGGTCGACCCGGTCGTCCTCCAGCCTGATCTCCATGAGGATGGCGCCGTCGACCCGCCGCTCCCCCAGCAGCCGCTGGAAGGAGCGGTCGCTGTCCACGCCGCTCGGGGAGAGCAGGACGTCGTAGTCGTAGGCAGCGGCGGCCTCCACCACGCTGCCGATGAAGTCGAGCTGCATCCCGGTGTAGTGGTTGCCTGCCGGGGGGAAGACCAGGCCGATGGTGCTGGTGCGGCCGTTGGCGAGGGCGCGGGCGCTGGCGTTGGGGCGGTAGCCCAGCTCGTCGATGACCTCCTGGATCTTGCGGCGGGTGTCGTCCGAGACGGGGCGTTTGCCGCTCAGCGCGTAGGACACGGTGCTGCGCGAGACACCGGCCCGCCGGGCGATCTCACCGATGTTCATGAGGGCTCCTAGGTCGAACCGGTTCGCTGTGCGACCGATCGTCGAACCGGTTCGCGTGAAGTGAAGGTAGGAACGGCCCGAAGCCCTGTCAACACCTCGCGCGGCACTTCTTCGGCGCACGGAAGCGGTCTGGAGAAGCTTGCGTCGAAGGGATTGCTGGTCAGGCTCCCTGATGCTAGCTTCCCGAACCGGTTCGACGAATTGATCCTTCCGACCGCCGGAGGCGCAGTCCTGAGACTTCCTTGGATCTTCCGCAACAAGGGGCCGCCCCTCGCCGCCGACCTGATGAGCCGCTTGCCACTCCCCACCCCCACGATCGAACCGGTTCGACGCATGCCGACACTCTTCGACATCAAGGATTGAGGACGCGATCCATGTCATCCGCTGACAGATCCGCCCCCCGCCGGGCCGCGACCGCCGCAGCGCTGGCGCTGGGCGCGGGCCTGCTGGCCGTACCGGCCGCACCCGCGCAGGCGGCCGGCCTGCCGCAGCCCGTCGCCCACTACACCTTCGACCAGGACGACCCCTCCTCCGGTCTGATCACCGACAGCTCCGGCAATGGGCTGACGGCGACCCTGGTGAACGGCTCGACCGCCCGGACCGTCACCGGCACCGACGGCGGAACGGCCCTCGCCCTGCCCGGCGGGGCACCCGCCTCCGACGGCGCCTACGTCCGCCTGCCCCGCGAACTGCTCGCCGGCGCAACCGACTTGACCGTCTCCGCCCGCGTGAGGTGGAGCGACGACAAGTCGTCCTGGCAGCGCATATTCGACCTGGGCACCGACACCACGAAGTACCTCTTCACCACCCCTTCCAACGGCAGCGTCCTGCGCACCGCCGTGACCACCGGCGGAGGAGGCGCGGAGGCCCAGGTCTCCGGCTACGCGCCCCTGCCCGCCGACGACTGGCGGACCGTCACCGTCACCCTCGACACCACCGCCCACCGGGTCACCACCTACCTCGACGGCGTCGCGGTCTCCTCCGCCGCGACGACCGTCGACGCCCAGGACCTGCTCGGCGATTCGGCGACCACCGCCGGCTACATCGGCAAGTCCTTCTACCAGGACCCGCTCCTCAAGGGCGCGATCGACGACTTCACGGTCTGGCACGCGGCGCTCAGTCCCGAGCAGGTGGCCGGCACGGTCGCGAACGTGCCCACCCTCCAGCAGCTCTCACAGACATCCTTCGAGGTCCGTACGACAACCGGGACCGCCCCCTCCCTGCCCTCGGCCGTCCGCTCCTCCTTCTCCGACGGCTACGACCGCGACACACCGGTCACCTGGGACGCCGTCCCGGCGGACGCGTACGCCCGGCCGGGCACCTTCACCGTGGCCGGCACCGCGGCCGGGCGGGCGGTCGAGGCGACCGTCACCGTCGTCCGCGAGGGAGCCCTGACCGTCGATCTCGGCTCGGACACCGGCGCCTTCCACGGCGGCGCCTCCGGCACCCTCTACGGTGTCTACGGTCCCGACGTGCCCACCAACAACCTCATCGAGGGCATGGGACTGCGTACGGTGTCCACGAAGGCGCAGGACGGACCACAGCACCCGGGCGCCGACGCGCTGGAGGTGGTGAAGCCGCTGGCCGACTCCACCGACGGTGACGTCTACATCTACATGACCGACATCCACCGCGGCTTCCCCTACGAGTGGCCGGGCGCCACCCCCGCCGAGAAGCTCAAGCTCTACGAGGAGAAGATCGCCAAGCAGGTCGACCAGGTGCTGAAGCTGCCCGAGCAGTACCAGGACAACATCGTCTTCGTGCCGTTCAACGAGCCCGAGGGCAACATGTTCGGCACCGGCGAGTGGAGTTACGACAAGGTCAGCTGGCTGAACGACCCCAAGGACTACTTCGCCGCCTGGGACGAGGTCTACAAGCTCATCAAGGACAGGATGCCCGGCGCCCGGATCGCCGGCCCCAACACCAGCGTCCTGTACGACCAGGTCAAGGGCTTCCTCACCCACACCCTGGCCGCCGGCACCCTCCCCGACGTCATCACCTGGCACGAGCTGAGCCACCCCGAGGCGGTGCGCCAGAGTGTCGCCAAGTACCGTGCCTGGGAGAAGGAGTTGTTCCGGGGCACCAGCCGTGAGGGCACTCAACTCCCGATCAACATCAACGAGTACGCCTTCAACTACCACACCTCCGTCCCCGGCCAGATGATCCAGTGGGTGTCCGCGATCGAGGAGTCCAAGGTGGACGCCGACATCGCGTACTGGAACATCGACGGCAACCTGTCCGACTCCGCGGTGCAGTCCAACCGCGGCAACGGGCAGTGGTGGCTGCTGCATTCGTACGCCTCGATGAGCGGGCACACCGTCAAAGTGACCCCACCGTTCCCCGGCGAGAACTACACCATGCAGGGCGTCGCCACGCTCGACGAGCGGAAGAAGCAGGCGCGGCTGCTGTTCGGCGGGTCCGACGGGAAGGGACACATCACCTTCGCCGGCATCCCCCGGAAGGTCTTCGGGGATCGCGTGCACGCATGGGTGCGCGAGATCGACTGGAGCGGCCAGATCGGGGACAACTCCGGCCCGAAGCTGCTGACCGAGCAGAACCTGACAGTGGGTCAGGACGGCACGGTGGCAGTGGACTTCGGCGACGGAGGACTGCCGAGCCTGAAGGAGTCCTCGGCCTACGAGATCGTCCTCAGCCCGGCCGGCGAAGCCAGGGGCACGCAGGCGCCGCCCGTGCGCTGGCAGAACTCGTACGAGGCGGAGGACGCGGCGCACTCGGGCAGCGGCTACTCCAAGAACGGCCCGGAGGGCTCGACCGGCGACGTGTCGAAGTTCTACACCTCCGGCGGCTACGACGTGGGCGGTCTGCGCACCGGCTCCGACGTCACGCTCGACTTCGCCGTGGACGTGCCCGAGGACGGCACCTACGACCTCAGCGTCTTCGCCAACTCCCTCAACACCTACGACAAGGTGAGGGACCAGGGGCCCACCAACGTGTTCCTGCGCGTGGACGGCACGGCCGACAGCGAGCAGCAGCTGTATCTGCCGCTCGGCTACAAGTGGGTGGTGTGGGACCACACCGACACCAAGGTCCATCTCACCAAGGGCAGGCACACCCTCACGCTGGCCGCCAAGAGCCTCGACGGCAAGCGCGTGACGACGGGGGACGCCATCGTCGACCGGCTCACCCTGTCCCTGCCGGCCGCTTCGGCGGCCACCCAGATCTACGAAGGCGAACTGTCCTGGACGGCCGGTGGCGCACAGCCCGTCTACGACCTCCCCCGGCACACCGGAAAGCCGGCCACCGGCTCGGGCGCGGTCCGGGTCGCACGCGACCAGACGGCCACGTTCTGGGTCTACTCCCCCGCCGACCGCGAGGCCACCCTCCGGGTCGACACCCTGGGCCCCGCGAACGCCCGGCTCTCCGTCAACGGCCATGAGGTGCTCGACCTCGCCAAGGGCAGGCAGGCGGTGGCCGTCTCACTGTCCGGCGGCGTCAACAAGGTGACGGTGACCGGCGGTTCGGCCCCGACGCTCGTCGACCGCCTGAGGGTGACACCCACCGACGGCACACTCAAGGCACGTACGTACGAGGCCCAGGACGCCAAGCTCGCGGGCACGGCCACGCTCACCCCGCTGTCGCTCGCCACGGACGGTACGGCGATCACCGGGATCGGCGGTGATCCGGGCAACGGCAACACGGCGACGTTCACCGTCGCCGCGGACCGGGCGGGCCTGTACGCGCTGCGCATCCGCTACTCCAACCCGGAACAGTCCGAGGCCACCCACTACAACCCCGACCCACTGGCCCGCCACGCCGACATCTCCGTCGACGGCGGCGCGGCGCGGCGTGTCGGCTTCCCGCACACCTTCCACCAGAACGACTTCTGGGAGCTGACCGTCCCGGTCCACCTGAAGCGGGGACAGAACACGATCACGTTCCGCTCGGAGGAACTCCCCGACTTCGACGGCACCACCTACGCCTCGGACACCTTCCCGGGCGTGCTGCTCCGCTCCCGTTACGCGCCGCTGATCGACCGGATCGTCGTCGCGCCGTACGCACGGGAGGCGCGATGAATTGATGCCCCCGGCGGCGACGCGAGGCGCACAGTGTGCGAAGAGCGGGGCGCTCCTCCCCTTCCCCACCCGACGGACACGCCCGCGTCGCCGCCGGCGCACGACGACTACTGGCCGCGGCAGTGGTCGGCCGAAGCCGGGCGGTGAGCGCGCGGCGACGCGGTGTCTCCCCGCCTCGCGGTGGCGGCGGTCAGACCTTGCTCCGCCGCCCAGGCACGCAGCGCGGCTTCGGCTTCCTCCCGGGACTGGGGGCCGCGGTCGATGTGGAGTTGCTGAAGGTGGCGGATGGCCGCCGCTATCGTCCGGCCTTGAGGCAGACCGAGCAGGGCGATGATCTCCTTGCCGCCGAGGGGCACCGGAATGCCGGGCAGTCGCTCGTAGAGGGCTCGCTCGGCTGCGGCACGCTGTTCGCGCTCACGCTCGGCCTGCTCCCTCGCGTGCCACTCGTCGTAGTCGGCCGCGTCGCGGGCGCGCAGCGCGGCCCGGCGCCAGTCCTCCTCGTCCCGCCCCTGGCCGAGGCCCACTTCCACGAACAGATCGCGGTGGTCCGGTGCGCCGGGACCGGCCCATGCCACACCGAGCCGGGCGAGCGCCGCGTTGATCGGCCAGTCCTCCCGCGCACCGCTGAAGTCCGAGGTATGCACCGGCCCCCACTCCTGCACACCGGCCCGCCACAGGGCGGCCTTCTGATCCCCCTCGCCACCCCAGAAGTCCGCTTCGACGTGGGCCACCGGTCCCCTCCGTGAGAGGTCACGCAGCATTCCCGGCAGATCACCGCGGAGCGCGGTGGACAGCGGCAGCAGGCCCATGCGCTGCCTGAGCGGAGCGACCAGCGCCCCCGGCACTCCCTCGGCCCAGCCTCGCAAGTGGTCGAACTCACCTACGACGGCATCAAGTCGGTACGACATCTGCGCACAGTATCCGCGTTCTCGCGGCGTCGGCTCCATGCGTCCAACGCTGCTGGAAGACGCCCGCCTTCCTGATCGCCGAACTCTGATCCCTTCCGCGGAGAAAGTGAGATGCCGGAGCCGGGCTCGTGTCCCTACTCTCGGCCCATGCGCCACCAATCCACCCTGCTGAACGTCATTGATGTGGAAGCCACCTGCTGGGACGGACAGCCGCCGCCCGGCTCCGTGAACGAGATCATCGAGATCGGCCTCACCGTCGTGGACGTGGCGGCACGGCACCGTGTGTCCCGCCACCGTGTCCTGGTCCGCCCCGCGCGGTCCAGGGTCAGCGGCTTCTGCACCGAACTGACCGGACTGACCCAAGCCGAGGTGGAACGGGGCGTCACCTTCGCCGAGGCCTGCCGGATCCTCGTCGAGGAGTACGAGGCCGGCAAGCGCCCCTGGACGAGTTGGGGCGAGTACGACCGTCGCCAGTTCGCCCGGCAGAGCCAGGCCGATGGAGTGGCCTACCCCTTCGGCTATCCGACGGAGCGCACCCACACCAACGCGAAGGCCGTATTCACCTCGTCCTACGGACTGCGCAGGAAACCCGGCATGAGCCACGCCCTCCAGATCGCCGGACTACCGCTCGAGGGACGCCATCACCGTGGCGAGGACGACGCGTGGAACATCGCCGCACTCGTCCTCGACCTGCTGGATCGCGGAGCATGGCCGGCCACCGACACAGCCGTCCAGCAACCCGGCGGAATCCCCCAACAGCAGTGAGACGGCGGCGCGTTACCCGTCCCCCGTCCTTCACGCTCCGCGCGCCATAGTGGAGCCAAGAGAAGCCGACATCAGGGGGATATTTCGTGATCGAGCAGGCGTATGTTCAGGCCGACGACAAGACCTCACCGGCGGTCAAGGACATCAGGGAGCGGATCTCGAAGGCGGTGGACGCGACGACGGGCACCACCGCCCTCGAACGCCTCAGGTGCTGGCTGCAGATGCCGGTCGACTCCGAGTTCGCGAAGATGTTGGACAACGACTGCCAGGTGCGCGCTCGCAGGGTCGGCGGTCTGCTGAGCTCCGGGACCGGGGGTATGTACGAGCCCGCCGACCTCTCGGTGGCACTCAACGTCCCGGGCAAGTGGACGGCCATCGACTCGGCCGTGAAGGCCGAGCGCGCCGTGTACGTCAACGGTTCGACCGGACACGTGGGCGGCACCGAGAGCAAGTTCAACAACACCCGCAACACCGGGTTCCGTGTGATCGTCTTCCTGGCCGTCGGACAGGAGAGCGGAGGACGCGGCTACTACCTGGGCTTCGACCCGGACGTCAGCGCCACGAAGGAGTCTCAGACCGCGTGGACGGTAGCATCCGGCGCATGGACGTGGCGACGGGTGCCCTGCCGCGAGGGCTCGGGTTGGTGGAGCGGGTGGTCCGCGGGGAGCTCGACAGCCGAGGAGGGCCCGGTGTGGTCCGGCTGGCGGAGGAGAGCGGGCTGGACAAGGGGCAGGCGTCGCGGCTGCTGAGGGATCTGGTCGGCACCGGGACGCTGGCCCGGGACGGGCACGAGTTCCGCGCCGGTGCCGACCTGCTGGCCGTGGCGGCCGAGGCCGGTCCGTGGGGGGTCGAGAGCCGGGCCCTGCTGCGGGAGTTGGTCGTCCGGTTCGGCGCGTGTGCCTATGTGGACGTGCTCTGCGGGGCGATGGTGCTTTCGGTGCGGGCTGAACTGGCGGCCTGGGCCGAGTTCTCCTGGGCACGGGCGGGGCGGCTGACGCCGGTCTGGTGCACCGGCGCGGGACGGGCGCTGCTCTTCGACCACGCGCGGGAGGAGGTCGAACGGCTCCTCGGCGGTGAGGACTTCATCGGGGCGGGCGGTCCCTACGCGCCGCGGACCGTGGATGATCTGCTGGCGCGGGTCGCCGCTGACGTGGGGCGCGGGGTCGCGGTGTGCGAGAGCGAGTACGACGAGGACGTGCTGGAGGTCGCCGCACCGGTGCGGGACGTACGCGGGGACGTGGTGGCGTCGGTCAGCGCGGTCGTGCCGCACGCGGCGGCCCGGGACGACCGTGAGGAGCTCGTCGCCGCCATCGCTCACGCGGCGGAGCGACTGGCGTCCCTTCTCGGCTGAGGCTCGACTGTGGCTCGGCTGTGGCTCGGCTGAGGTTCCGCTCACCTGATCCCACCGTCATCCCTCGTCCCTCTCCCCCTCCGTCGAGCGCAGTGCGGCGGTCAGCCAATGGCTCCAGCGGACCACCGACTCCGCGCAGGCCGCCGTCGTCGGCTCCAGACGGCGGCGGGGGCCGACGACCTGTACGGCGGCGACGATCTCCCCTCGGAAGTCCCTGACGGGAGCGGCGAGCGAATAGAGGCCGGGTTCGGCCTCCTGGTCGACGATGGAGTAGCCCCGCTTGCGTGCCGTGTCCAGGCGGGTGAGGAAGTCGTTCAGGTCGGCCGGGGTGTTGGGGCCGTGCCGGACGAAGGCAGTGCGGGCGAGGACGGCCGCGACCTCGGTGTCGTCGGCGTCGAACAGGAGGGCCTGTCCGGCGTCGCTGCAGTAGGCGGGGTAGGCGCGGCCCACCCAGGACACGAACGAGGACAGGGCGGGCGGCATCGATTCGAGGATGGTCACCGAACTGGCGCCGCGCAGAACGCCCAGGTAGGCGCACTCCCCCGTGTCGGCGGCGACGCCTTCCAGCGCCGTACGGCCGTCGCGGCGCAGCCGTGCCTCGGTGATCTGCTGGGCTCGCGCGTACAGCTCCCAGGCGACGGAGTAGCGCAGCGACACCGGATCGCGGCGCAGGAAGCGGGCTGTCTCCAGGCTCCGCAGGATGCGGGAGACCTGGCTGCGTTCACGACCCAGTAGCGCGGCGACCTCCGCGGCGGTGTGGCCGCGAGGGTCCGGCGAGGGGTGCTGGGCGAAGAGGCGGAGCACGGCCAGGCCGCGTGTGAGGCTGCTGTCGGTGGTCATCGCGGGCCGAGCATAGCGCCAGGCCGCGGTGCCGCCGGGGGCGATCGTTGCGCGGACATTGCAGGTTCATTGCAAGGTGCGTGCATGATGAGCAACTGGATTTGCCTATTACGCATTCACGGATAGTCTCCAGCCATTCCCCGCACATCAGGCTCATCTGGAGTTCGTCTTGTCCGCTCTGCGCCCGCTAGTACTCCTCGGTTCCGTGGCACTGCTCCTGGCGGGCTGCGCCGACCCCTCCGAGCCGACCGCCGCCTCCTCCGCGGCCCCGTCCGGCACCGCTTCCGGCGCCGCCCCGGTCAAGAAGAACGCCGCCCTCGCCGCCAAGGTCCCCGCCGCCCTCAAGGCGAGCGGGATCAAGGTCGCCAGCGATGTCAGCTACCCGCCGATGGACTTCTTCGCCTCGGACAACAAGACGGTCGTCGGCGCCGAGGCCGACCTCGACAAGGCCCTCGGCACCGTCCTCGGAGTCAAGGTCACCATCGTCAACGTGCCCTTCGACTCGATCCTGCCCGGCCTGCAGTCGGGCAAGTACCAGCTCGGCGTCTCCTCCTTCACGGACACCGCCGAGCGGGAGAAGGTCGTCGACTTCGTCACCTACTTCAACGCGGGCACCTCCCTGCTGGTCCCGGCCGGAAATCCCAAGGCGCTCAAGCCCGGCGGCGACTCGCTGTGCGGCCGGACCGTCGCCGTGGCGAAGGGGTCCACACAGGCGCTCGTGGACCTGCCGGCCCGTGCCAAGACGTGCAAGACGCCGATCAAGGTCAGCACCTTCCCGGACGGCACCGGTGTGAACCTCGCCGTCACCAGCGGGCGCGCCGACGCCGCCCTGGCCGACTCACCCGTCGCCGCGTACGCCGCCAAGCAGTCCGGGGGCAAGCTCGACGTGGCCGGCGATTCCTACGGCAACGCGCCGTTCGGTATCGCCGTACCGAAGCACAGTGAGCTCACCGATCTACTGAAGTCGGCTCTGGAGGACCTGAAGGCGAACGGCGGTTACGAGCAGATCCTCGCCAAGTGGGGCCTGCAGTCGGGCGCCCTGGACACGTTCGAGATCAACGCGGCCTCATGACCGCCGAGTTGCCGCTCTACCGCCGACGCAGACCGGGCCAGTGGGCCCTGACCCTCGTGGTCGTGCTGCTGGCGGCGGCCCTGGTCCAGTCACTGATCACCAACGGGCGCTTCGGCTGGGAGACCGTCGGCGCCTGGCTGTTCAGCCGAACCGTGCTGACCGGCCTGCTGACCACCCTGGAACTCACCGCCGCCGCCATGGCGATCGGGCTCGTCCTCGGCATCGCGCTGGCGCTCATGCGCCTGTCGGACAACCGCGTGGCCCGGACGGTGAGCTGGGCGTACATCTGGCTCTTCCGTGGCACCCCGCTCCTGGTGCAGTTGCTGTTCTGGGGATTCATCTCCGCGCTGTACCCGACCCTGTCCCTGCATCTGCCGCTCCTGCCGGCCATCGGCAGCGTGCCCGCGAACTCCGTCATCACGACGTTCACGGCGGCCCTGCTCGGTCTCGGCCTCAACGAGGCCGCCTATCTCGCCGAGATCATCCGGGCCGGAATCGTCTCGGTCGACCCCGGGCAGACGGAGGCGGCGGACGCGCTGGGGCTGTCCCGGGCCAGGACGCTGCGCCGGATCGTCCTGCCCCAGGCGATGCGGGTGATCATCCCGCCGGTCGGCAACGAGACCATCTCCATGCTCAAGACGACCTCCTTGGTGAGCGTGCTGGCCTACGCCGAACTGCTGTACTCCGTGCAGATCGTGTACGCCCGCACGTACCAGACGATCCCGCTGCTGATCGTCGCCAGCATCTGGTACCTGGCCGTCACGACCCTCCTCAACATCGGCCAGCACTACCTCGAACGTCACTTCGCGAAGGGCGGCAGCCGATGATGATCGAGGCCACCGGTGTCCGCAAGTTTTTCGCCGGGCGGGAAGTACTGCGCGGGGTCGACCTGTCCGTACCGCGAGGTACGGTCACCTGTGTCATCGGGCCCTCGGGCTCGGGCAAGTCCACCTTCCTGCGGTGCGTGAACCATCTGGAGCGGCCCAACGGCGGACGCATCCTGGTGGACGGCGAACCGATCGGCTACGAGCCCTACCGGGACGGGCTGCGCGAGCTGCGCCGCCGTGACCTGGCCCGGCAGCGCCGTGACATCGGCATGGTCTTCCAGCGCTTCCACCTCTTTCCGCACCTGACGGCCCTCGCCAACGTCGTTGAGGGACCGGTCGGCGCCGGCCGCCCCCGCGCCGAGGCCGGCGAGGAGGCGCTCGCGCTCCTCGACCGCGTCGGCCTGGCCGACCGGCGCGACGCCTACCCCGCCCAGCTCTCCGGCGGTCAGCAGCAACGCGTCGCCATCGCCCGTGCGTTGGCCATGCGGCCCAAGCTCATGCTCTTCGACGAGCCGACCTCGGCACTCGACCCGGAGCTGGTCGGTGAGGTCCTGGACGTCATGCGCGGCCTCGCCGCGGACGGCATGACGATGCTCGTCGTCACGCATGAGCTGGGCTTCGCCCGCGAGGTCGCCGACGAGATCGTCTTCTTCGACGACGGCCGCATCCTGGAGTCCGGACCGCCCGCACGGGTCCTGACCGCCCCCGACCACCCCCGTACCCGCGACTTCGTGACGAGAGTGCTGTGACGACCTTCCGCGACGCCCTGGCCGCCGGCCCCCTCGTCCTGGACGGCGGCATGTCCAACGAGTTGGAGGCCCAGGGCCACGATCTCAGCGGCGCGCTCTGGTCCGCCCGTCTGCTCCGCGACGACCCCGACGCGATCACGGCCGTCCACCGCGCCTACTACGCGGCGGGCGCCCAGGTCGCCATCACCGCCGGCTATCAGGCCACTTACGACGGTTTCGCCCGGCTGGGCATCACTCGCGCCGAGACCACCAGGTTGCTGCGGCGCAGCGTGCGCCTGGCCCGCGAGGCCGCCGAGAGCGCCCCGGGCGGGACCGGCGGCGCTCGCTGGGTGGCGGCGTCCGTGGGGCCGTACGGCGCGATGCTGGCCGACGGCTCGGAGTACCGGGGCGACTACGGCCTCAGCGTGGCCGAGCTGACACGTTTCCACCGCCCCCGGCTGGAGGCGCTGGCCGAGGCGGCACCCGATGTCTTCGCCGTCGAGACCATTCCGGACCTGCGCGAGGCCGAGGCCGTCCTGACCGCCCTCGACGGCCTGGGCATCCCGGCCTGGCTCTCGTACAGCATCCGCGGCACGACCACGAGCGCGGGCCAGCCGTTGGCCGAGGCGTTCGCCCTGGCCCGGAGCAGCCAGGACGTCGTCGCCACAGGGGTGAACTGCGCCCCGGCCGCCGACACGGCTGCCGCGCTGGCCCTGAACACCGCGCTGCCCGGCGTGGTCTATCCGAACGGCGGCGGCGTCTGGGACCCCGAAGCCCGCGGCTGGCTGGGCGCCCAGGACGAGATCGCGGACCTGGCTCCCTCCTGGCTCTCCGCCGGTGCGGTGCTCGTCGGCGGCTGCTGCCGGGTCGGCCCGGCCGAGATCGCGCAGCTGGCCGGCCGCCTCGCCGTTTCCCCGCCGGGTCACTGAACGGCGTTCCCGGGCCGGGTACGCACCCGTACGCGTGTGTGCGCCGCGCCCCCGACGGCGCGCCGGGCACCGCCCGATCCCGCTCGCCACCTCCTCGTACACGCATCGCTTCCAAGGAACGACACCCATGCCCCAGCCCGCCTCCCTCCCGGTGATCGACCTCTCGGCCCTCGACCGTGAGGCGCTCCACCGGGCCGCCCGTGACGTCGGCTTCTTCCAGTTGGTCGGTCATGGCGTCAGGCCCGCCGAACAGGCCCGGCTGCTCGGCACCGCCCGCGACTTCTTCGCCCTGCCCGAAGCCGACCGCCACGCGCTCGACAACCTCAACTCGCCCCACTTCCGGGGCTACACACGGATCGGCAACGAGCACACCCAGGGCCGCCGCGACTGGCGCGACCAGCTCGACATCAGCAACGAGCTGCCCGCGCACGTGCCGGCCCCGGGCGAGCCGCCGTACTGGTGGCTGGAGGGGCCCAACCAGTGGCCCGAGGCCCTGCCCGTGCTGCGGGAGGTGTCGCTGGAGTGGATGGCCCGGCTCAGCACGGTCGCCCACCGGCTGCTGCACGAGCTGCTCGCGGCGATCGGCGGCCCCGAGGACTTCTACGACGACGCCTTCTCCGGACACCCGCGCAACCACCTGAAACTGGTCCGATATCCGGGACGTGCCCCCGTGGGCGGGGACCAGGGCGTGGGCGTGCACAAGGACTACGGCTTCCTGACGCTGCTGCTGACCGACGAGGTGCCGGGGCTCCAGGTGGAGGCGCCGGACGGGCACGGCTTCATCGACGTGCCGTATCTGCCCGGGGCGTTCGTGGTGAACCTGGGCGAGCTGCTGGAGGTCGCGACCAACGGCTATCTGAAGGCGACCAACCACCGTGTGGTCTCTCCTCCGGGATCACGCGAGCGTTTCTCGGCACCGTTCTTCTACAACCCCCGGCTCGACGCCCGGATCTCGCCGCTTCCCTTCCCCGGCGCGTCGGACGCGGCAGGCGTGACGGAGGACCCGGACAACCCGCTGTTCGCGGAGTTCGGCTGGAACGAGCTCAAGGGCTGGGTCCGCGCCCACCCCGCGGTGGTGAGCAGGCACCATCCGGGACTGGCCGTGGCCTGACGGCCAAAGCAGCAGCCGGGAAGGACTTCAGTGACGGCGGGTCCTGGGACTCACCGGCCGCGTCTCCTTCAACGGCAGCGAGGGGCGCCTCGAGCTTCTCGTCGAGGAGTCCACCTGGACGCGCTCGGGCGGGCGGCCGACGCCGTCGACGGGGCACGCTCCCTGGTGAGCGGCCTTGCCGCGAACCGGTCCTTCGAGTCGGGCGGTCCCGTACGGACCCGGGACCTGCTCGACATCTGACGTTCCCCGGTTCGCCCACCGATGAGTTTCGTGGTGCCGGAAGGTCCATCCCGGCACAACGAGACGAATGGAGAGCCCCATGCGCAAGGCGCACTCGTATCCGAGGGCAGACATCGCCCGCCGCATGTTCGAGCTCCTGGAGCCGATCTGCCTGGTCACCTTCTTCGCCGACGAGTGCAACGAGGAACTCGCCGCCCTCGGCCACCGCACCTACTGGGACGGCTACTTCGCCAGCCGGGCCGCGCCGCTGGGCCGGGTGCCGGCCCAGGTCGTGCACGCGGCCTTCTACAACTTCGCCGACGGTGAGGCCGCGCGGCACATCCCCAGCGCCTGGGAGACGATCCCGCCCGAGGCGTCCGTCGCCGCGCGGGAGCGGGGCAGCGCGGCCTCCCTGCGGCGCATCCTCGGCGAGGAACTCGCCGCCTCCCCGGGCCTGGTGCGCGCCGCCGACCTGACCACCAAGGCCGCGACGAGCGCCCCCACCGAGGGCCGGGTCATGTACGCCGGGATGCGCACCCTGCCGGTGCCCGCCGACCCGGTCGCCCGGCTGTGGCATTCCGCGACCATGCTGCGCGAGCACCGCGGCGACGGACACATCGCCGCCCTCGTCGGCGCGCGCATCGGCGGAACGGAGGCCCACATCCTCTCCGCGCTGGAGCAGGGCATCCACCCGCCGGAGTCGTTCGGGCGTGTGCACCACCTGCCGAAGGAGCGGCTGGCCGCGGTCATGGAGGGCCTGCGCGAACGCGGGCTCGTCGACGGCGAGGGCCGGTTCACCGACGCCGGCCGGGAGACCAAGCAGCGCATCGAAGCCCTGACCGACGAACTCGCCGCCCCGCCCTACGAGGCCCTGTCTCCTGACGAGTTGGACGAACTCGTCGCCGCGCTCGGCCCCATCACCGCGACGCTGGTGGCCGCGGGATCACGGTGACACGCAAACAGCGCGCCGAGGGCCCGGTCCAACCGGGCCCCGCACCAGGAGGGACCGACGGTCCCGGTTCCTCACTTCTCCAGTACGAAGATCGGCTTGTGGCCGGCGTGCCCCGAGGTCAGCACGTCGGGGATCTCGTTCCAGGCGTGGATGCCGCTGGTGACCAGCTCGGGATGGAGGGTGCCGGATGCCACCGCTTCCAGGGTCGGTGTCATGTTGGGTCGCGCGTGCCCCTTGCCGTTGTGGAAGTGGACTCCCCGCTGGTACAGGGCCAGCAGCGGGAGCTGGACGTCGTCGAAGTAGATGCCGACGCTGTTGACGTGGCCCTCGGGCAGGACCGACAGCAGTGCCTTGCGCAGGCGCTCGGGGTCGCAGCTGGCGTCCACGGCCAGGTGGAAGTCCTTCTCGCGCTTGCCGCTGACGTCGTGTACCTCGGCACCGAGCTGCTCGGCGACCTTCATCCGGACCGGGTCGTCGTCGTAGTAGACGGTGCGGGCGTTCGCGCAGTGGACCGCGACGTCGACGCAGTACAGGCCGATGGAACCGGTGCCGCCGAAGACGGCGATCTTCGGGTCGGTGATCCCGGCGACGGTCGGCATCACCGTCTCCCAGCCGAGGGCGAGGTTGTCGCCGATCGACGCCAGGTGCACGGGGTCGACGCCTGCGGGGAGCTTGGCGAGATTGAAGTCCGCGTAGGGCACGCGGATGAGTTCGTCGAAGCAGCCACCCCAGGCCCCGTTCACCGGAAGGCCGTACTGGGCGTCGCCGTGGCGGAGACAGCGGGCGGTGTGGCCGAGTTCGCACTGCGCGCAGGTGCCGCACGCTATGTGCCAGGCGACGCCGACGACGTCGCCGACCGCTACGTCCGTGCAGTCGGGGCCGACCTCGACGACCGTGCCCACGCACTCGTGGCCGAGCGGGAACGGGCCGAAGCCGGAGAACGGTGTCCTGTCGTCGATGACATGGTGGTCGAGGTCGCACGTCGTCGCCGCGAGCGGGCGCACCAGCGCGTCCGTGCCCTCGACGATGACGGGGGCGTCGACCTCGTCGAAGCGCAGTTGTCCGGGCGCGACGAACATCAGGCTCTTCATGGGGAAACTCCTCGGTTGCGTGGGGGGTGTCGGGTCGGGCGGCAACTCCGTCGGCCCAGTGCCCTCGTAGGTCAGATGGCGCCGGAGTCCGGGGTGCCCGCGGGAAGCGCCTCCAGGAAGAAAGCGTCCAGCGGGGCGGCCAGGGCCTCCGACAGGGCAGTGCCGATCTCCCGCATCGCCGCGCCCTTCATGTGCGCGCCCAGCGCCTCCCGCGAGGCCCACTTCTCGATCATCACGAACTCGCCGGCGGTGCCCGCCTTGCGGTGCAGCGCGTACAGCAGGCAGCCGGGTTCGGCGTGCACCGCGGGTATCTGCGCCCTGAACGTCTTCTCGACCAGTTCTTCCTGGCCCGGCTTCGCGACGATCGTCGCCACCATCACCACCGGCTCCGCCATGGAGTACACCCCTCTCGCTATAACAGTCGTTATAATCATGACAGAAGCCTGGGACCCTGGTCACCGGGGCTGATCGGTTGACCCACACCGACGCAGCACGGACCGAGATGCCGGATGAGGACGTCAGTCCGTGATCACGGGGCTGCGGTGGATCCACTCGTCACTGTGCGCCGCCTGGTGCATGAAGGCGGCGACGTCGGCCCGGCTGATCGTCGGGTTGCCCTTCATCGGCAGCCGGTCGTCCGCCTGGAAGGTGCCCTTGGCGGGACCGTGGGTCAGCCGGGTCGGGAGCACCACGGTCCAGTCCAGCCCGCTGTTGCGGATCCGCTCATCCGCGATCTCCTTGTCGGCGTAGATCGCCCGCGTCACCGTGCGGTAGATGAGCTTCTGGGCGGTGCTCGCCCAGGCGTAGGTGTGGCCGACTCCGAACGAGGAGAGCCACACCAGTCGCGAGACGTCCGCGGCACCGGCCGCACCGATCAGCGCCGCCGAGGAACGCGTGAACAAGCCGTCGGCCGTCACCGAGTTGCCCCGGCCCAGGGCCGAGAGGATCGCGTCATGTCCGGCCGCCACCGCGGCGATGTCGCGCTGCGACGTGGCGTCGCCGATGACCGGCGTCACCCCCTCGGCCAGGTCACCCAGGGCATCCGGGTTGCGCACGAAGGCCGTGACCGAGTCACCCGAGCGCACGGCCATGTCGACGAGGTGACGTCCCGTGGGACCGGTCGCGCCGAGAACGAGCAGCTTCATGGCAGGGAGCCCTTCCGGGGAGGAGAGAGTTAAACGGACAACTGTCCGGCTTCGTCGTGAAACTTATCGGACAGCTGTCCGCTTAGCAAGTGAGGCAACAGGGCGGCATCACACTCGCGCGGAGGCCTGCCCGCGAGAATCGCGTCATCGATCGCCTGCCATCGATGGCGCGGGATGGGAATCGACCAGCCATACGCTTCAATGGTGGGAACGTGAGGCGGCGGGCCATGGCGTCGGCTACAGCAAGCACCGCGACAGCCTCAAGCGGATTGCCGTCCGCTTGTCGGGTGCCAGGTCTGAACCCGGAAGAGGGAGTGGGGTTTTGAGTAATGGCGGGCCTCAGCGCTCGGACGCGCAGCGCAATCGTGAGCGCATCCTGGAGGTGGCGCTGGTCGAGTTGTCCCGTTCGGCGGACGTTCCGCTCAGCGTGATCGCCAAGAAGGCGGGCGTGGGGCAGGGCACGTTCTACCGCAACTTCCCCAACCGTGAGGCTCTCGTCCTGGAGGCACATCGGCGCGAGGTGGAGCAACTCACCGAGGGTGCGACCGAGTTGCTGGAGACCAAGGCGCCCGACGAGGCCCTGCGCGAGTGGATGAGCAGGCTGGCCCGCTTCGCCGTCGCCAAGGTGGGACTCGCCGAGGCGATGCGTCAGACCATCGGCACGTCGACCGCCTCGGCCCAACCGGGGTACGCGCTGGTGGTCGCGGCGATCGAGGCGCTGCTCGCGGCCAACCACGAGGCCGGCACCATCCGTCCCGGCGTGACCGCCGATGACTTCGTCCTGGCCATCGCCGGTATCTGGCAGATCGACGTCAACGGCGACTGGCACGCTCAGACTGCCCGGCTCCTGGATCTGATCATGGACGGCCTGCGCACGGGAGCACCGGGCCGGGGCTGACCGCCGAGGGGTGACTGGCTTGGAGGCCGACCATCCTGGAGGCCGACCAACTGGCGATCCGGGAATCCGTACGACCTCCACGGTGACGCGTGAGCCGGGCTGAGCGGCCTCCTGGATGGCCCGGCCGGAGACTCGCTCAAGTTCACCTGGCTGAACTGCGGATGTCCGGCAACCTTTCGGCCTCGGGCGGTCACTGAGGGGTGCACCATCAGCTCGCTCCCCGAACGGACAGACAATGCAGACAGCGAGGCAGGCCGCGCGGCAGCGCAGGCAGAGACGCAGGCTCATGCTGGGCACCACGCTGGGGGTGGCCGTCGCAGGCGTTCTCGCCTATCTGGTCTTGGGGGACCTCCCCGGCCGAAAGGCCGATACGGAGGTTGCCGCGGCCACGCCGGCCGCGAACACCCCGGTCAGTTCCGCGAGCGCGGACAGGACCGAAACGCCGACCGCGTCAGCGACCTCCTCACCGACCGCCACGCCCAAGCCGTCGGCTTCCAAGTCCCAACCCGCCGCGCGGAAGCCCGCCAAGGCCACCCCGCGCCCACCGCGGCAGACGGCCGCCACCACATCGTCGGCGGGGCGCATCCAGCCCGGCACCTCCTACAGCGGGGTCGCCACCGCCTATGAGGCCGGGGACGGAAACGGCGCCTGTCTGTTCGGCCCGAGCCCCGACCTCATGATCGCGGCGATGAACACCACCGACTACCAGACCTCCAGGGCGTGCGGCGCGTACGTGCAGGTCCGTGCGGCCAACGGCAAGTCCGTCACCGTACGGATCACCAATGAATGTCCGCTGCCCTGCGCTCCCGGGCAAATCGACCTCAGTCAGCAGGCCTTCGCGAAACTCGCCGAGCTCAAGGTCGGCCGGCTCGCCATCACCTGGAGCCTGGTGAGCCCCAGCTCGATCGGCGACATCTCCATCCGCTACATGACGGGGTCCAGCGCCTACTGGTGCGGCATCCAGGTCATCGACCACCGAAACCCGGTGACGGCACTCGCGGTACGGACCGGAAGCGGCTGGCGGCCGCTGCCCCGCACCGGCTACAACTACTTCATCTCCGCCGACGGCACCGGATGCGGCAGCTCCATCAGGGTCACGGACATCTACGGCCAGCAACTGACCATCAATGGCCTCGCCGTGAAGCCGAATGTCGTGCAGCCCACCCAGGTGCAGTTCGCCCGGCACTGATCACCCGGCCGACGCCTGCGCAACGCCCTCGCCGCGATCAGTTCCGCGACGGGGGCGCACGGGGCAGAATCGAACTGAATTATCCCTTCCGCATTTCTCCGATTGTCTTCGGTGAAGCGCAATCGAGTGGATCTCACCCGGATGGGTTTACAAACGCCCGCCCGAGACCCATCCTTCCTTTACGCTGGCTGTGCGTGACCCGGCGGTTGCGGAAAGGATCGGCCATGGCTCAGGCGCGAACGGTGTTCTTTTTCCGCGGCGGCAAGTATGTGCGCTACGAGATCGATCCGGCCACCGGTGCCGAGTCGGTCAATCACGATATCTACCCCCGCGATGTCTCCGAGGCGTGGACAGCGATGCCGGCCTCCTTCACGCATGGATTCGACGCCGCCCTGACCTGGCCGGACGGTTACGTCTATTTCTTCAAGGGCCCGCAATACGTCCGCTGGGACGCGACCGACGACACGGTCGACGCGAGTTTCTATCCCCACGCCACGGCCGATCAATGGCCCGCGCTGCCCGCGTCGTTCGCCGCCGGCATCGACGCGGCGATCAACTGGGGGGACGGCCGGGCGTTCTTCTTCAAAGGGTCGCAGTACGTCCGTTACGACATCAAGGACAACTTCGTCGACCACAACATCTACCCCCGGGACATCAGCGACGGCTGGCCGGACTTCCCGGCCGCCTTCAAGAACGGCATCGACGCGGCCGTCAACTGGGGCAACGGGACGGCGTACTTCTTCAAGGGTGGCAGCTATCTGAACTACGACATCCAGAACAGCAAGGTCCGCCCGGGCTACCCGCTGCCGATCACCGAGCCCGGAAAATGGCCCGAGTTGGTGCAGGCCGGTTTCACCGGTCCGCTGGACGACGTGATCGAGTGGCCGCAGGCCGACGTGGCGAGCGTGAAGATCCCGGACCGGCTGCTGTCCTGCAGCAAGAGTTCGCTGCCTCGAGTGCGCTGCGGCGGCGAGTTCGACATGCATGCCGTGTTCACCGAAGCCAACCCGTCGATTCCGGCCTGCGGGGAATACCGGCAGTACGTCCGGGGCGTCCTCGAGGTGAACGGACAACCCGTGCGCTTCGTCCTCAGGGAGAACGGAGTACCGGCACCGCGCCTGATGCGCCCGAGGCCGGGTCCGGGTTCCACCGACGACAATTTCCAGGAAGACGGTCAGGCTGCGTCGAATCCGGACAACCCATTCCACGTCGACCTGGACTACGGCCATCGCAACGCGTCCGTCGGCAATGGCAACCGCAACGACATGTACCTCCTGGATCGACGCTCCGGTGCCGAATACGTGGGCCGGGACACCCCGGGAGGCAACGGTCCGGCCGGCATCTTCTTCAAGATCGACGTCGATTTCCGCGGGCAGCTGATCGATGTGTGCAATGGCGGAACCGTACTGTTCACCAGGGAGTGGACCGTGAATTGCAGCGTGCCGTAATGAGTCCCATGAATGCGGAAGAACCGCAACTCGCAGGTGATTTCTGGGTGTACCCGCAGCTCGGCGACACGTCCGACGACTCGGTGCGGGTCAGCGTGGCCATCGCGGTGGAATCGCCGTCCGACATGCAGGACACCGACGTGGCGGTGGACCTCGTCGCCGACGGGCAGAGTCTGAACCTGGCCGAAGGGCCCGCGCCCGGACTGCTTCCGACGATCGAACTGGTCGGCGCGAACGCCTATGCCCTGTACCGGTTCGACAACCCGGACCATCTCACCCCGGCGACCGTGACCGTGACCGTGCGCGGTGGAAGCGCGGCATTCGACGTCTCACCGCCAGTCGCCTGAAAGAGGAACCGCTCATGAGCCAGCCGGGCACCGTGGCGCTCACGGTCGAACACGACGGCTCCGTCCAGGCCATCGCGTTCAGCCCGGACAGCTCACGGTTCGCCAGCGGCGGCACCGACTCGGTGCTGCGGGTGCGCTCGGTCGGCATCGGCCCCCCGATCGACGTGCCCACTCAGGGACTGGTCTCCGCCATCGCCTTCAGCCCGGACGGAACCACCTTCGCCGTGGCCGACTTCGAGCAGGTGTTCCTGCGCCACGGCACGACGGGGGCGGCGATCTGGCAGGGTCCGCTCGACCCCGGCAACTCCGTGAACACCCTACGGTTCTGCCCGGACGGCAGGCTGGTCGCGGCGACGGACACCGCAGTCGTCGTACTCGACGGCCCCACGGGCGGCACACTGCGGCGGATTCCGGTCGACACCCCGCTCATCGCCGATCTCGACCTCAGCCACGACGGCTCCCGGGTGGCGCTGGCCATCGACCAGCGCCACGGCGGAGACCACCAGTTCGCCGGGTCGGCGCGGGTGCTGGCGCTGGACACCGGGGCCGAGACGGGACGGCTGACCCCCGACAACGCGGTGTTCGCCGTGGCCTTCAGCCCCGACGGCTCCCTCGTGCTGTGCTGCTCCGCCGACGACACCACGCGCATGTTCGAGGCGGACGGCGGAGCGCAGCTCTGGCCGACCGAGGACGACGTCGACGATCAGGTCACCGCGCCGAGCTGTCTGGCGTTCGATCCGAAGGGGAAGTGGACCGTGGTCGGCGGCGCCGACGGGTTCGCCCGCGTCCTGGAGGCCGAGTCGGGGGTGGAGAAGGGCCGGGCGCCGAAACTGACGCCCGGTGGCCCCAACCCCGAGTTCGGCGCGGTCACCCATGTGGCGTTCGCGCCCAACGGCAAAGCGGCCGCCAGCGCCTCCGTCGACAACGTGGTGCGCGTGTTCGCTCTGGACGGCAAGGAGCACTACACAGTGAGCACCGAAGAGGTGCAGGCGATGGCGTTCAGTCCGGACGGCCGCTGGCTCGCGGTCGGCTGCTTCGGGCGCGCGCTCGTCATCGACAACGGCGACATCGGCCTCGGGTAAGGCGCCATGGACCCGCACGCACTTCTGCAGCAGATCGCCGACCAGCTGCGCGCACTCGCCCAGGACGCGGTCGAGAACCTCGTGCGGCAGCTCCCCCAGCTGGGCGACGACCCCTCCGCCGCCGGAACCGTACTGGCCGGACGACTCCTCGCGGTGCACGACCGTCTGCCGCCGGGGAACTCGCTGGTGGAACTGGTGCGGGAGGTGCTCGGCGAGCTGGACGCCAGTGCGCCGGTACGGCTGCACGGCTGGCGGCGCGCGCCCGGAGCACCCCTCGGGGTGGCCCTGGTGCTGACCGATCCGTCCGGCGCCGCGGCCGGGCGCGCGGTGCTCGGGGTGACCCCGGGTGGGCCGGTCTTCGACGTGGTCGTCACCCCCGAAACGACGCTGACCCTGCCGCCGACGGTCAACGGGCCGTGGAGCGCGCAGGCCACCATCGCCGCGCCCGGCGGCTGGGACGCCGCGTTCGGCCCCAGCCTGCCGCCCGCCCCGCCCGGCGGCAGCGCGACGATCCGGCTCCAGCGCGCCGGACGGCTGACCGCCGGAATGACCGACGGGCCCGGGATCGGCGTCAACGGCCTGGGGATCACCGTCACCGCGTCCCCGGGCGCCGCCCCGTCCGTCGCGGTCGAACTGCGCGAACTCACCGCGGCCGTCCTGCCGACCGCGCTGGCGCGGATGGTCGGCGTCGACGGAGCCAGTCCTATGGCCGCCGCTTCCGGGCCGGTCACCGTCACGCTCCAGGCGGACCGCGTCGACGGGCTGCGCTTCACCGGAACGGGCGGGCTCGGGGTCCCGCTGCCGTTGCGGCTGGCCGCGCCCGGGGTAAGCACCCGGGGTGCCGCACTGGAGCTGGCCTCCGACGGCGGTGCGCCGCGCCTCGCGCTGTCCTTGTCGCTCACCGCCGGGATGCCCGGGCTGCCCGTGCGGGTCTTCCTGGACGGCGCCGGCATCGACCTGCCCATCGCCCTGACGCCCGCCGCCCCCGTGGGCCTCGACCCGCATCGTCTGCGCGAGCTGTTCCCCGACGGCATCGGCACCGAGCTCCAGGTGCCCCCGGTCTCCGGCAGCGGTCTGGTCCGCCGTACCCCCGACCAGGGCTACGCCGGGCTGCTCTCGATCGATCTGGGCGTGCTGCAACTGCAGGCGTTCGCGATGTTCCGACCGCCGACCGCTGGTGCGCCGACCAGTTTCCTGGTGCTGCTCTCCGCCCAGTTCCCGGCGCCCGGCATCGAGCTGGGACTGGGCTTCGCCCTCGACGCCGTCGGCGGACAGATCGGCGTCAACCGGCGCGTGGACGTAGCCGAGTTGCAGCAGCTGGTGGGCGACGGCAACGCCGACCGCGTGCTGTTCCCGCACCATGCCGCGGACCGCGCCACGGAGATCATCGCCTCGCTCGGCGCGGTGTACCCGGTCGCCGCCGGTCGGGTCCTCGTCGGGCCCATGGTGCGCCTCACCTGGGGTGGACGGATCGTGTCGCTGTCCGGCGCGCTGATCCTCGAACTGCCCGCCCCGGTGCGGGCGGTCCTGGTGGGGCGGCTCCTGGTCGGGCTGCCCGACCCCGAGCTGCCCCTGATCCGGCTCCAGGCCAGTGTGCTGGGCCGGCTCGACCCGGGCATCCCGGAGGTCGAGGTCCTGGTGTCGCTGGCCGGGTCCTGGATCGTCGGACTGGCGGTGCGCGGCGAGATGTACCTGCTGGTACGCGGCGGCGCGCAGCCGGAGTTCGTGCTGTCCGCCGGTGGCTTCCACCCCCGCTACAGCCCGCCGCCGAAGGTGCCCGCGCTGCGCCGTCTCCAGGTCGATCTGGCCCCGGGCGGTGGCTTCGGGCTGCGGATGGAGGCGTATCTCGCGGTCACCTCCAACGCGCTGATGTTCGGCGGTCAGGTCCAGCTGAACGCGATGATCGCCGGGTGCGGAGTGCAAGGCTGGCTGGGGCTGGACGCGCTGTTCGTCTTCGACCCGGTGTTCTCGTTCGCGGTGCGTGTGCGGGCCGGGGTGGCGGTGCGCGCGTTCGGCCACCGGCTGGCCGGCGTGGCACTGGACTTCACCCTGGAGGGCCCGGCGCCCTGGCACGCGTACGGCACCGGCTCCATCTCGGTGCTGTTCTGGGACGTCTCGCTGGACTTCGACGTCCGCTGGGGCTCACCGCCTCCCGCCGCCGCACGGCCCGGACGAGATCCGCTCGAACCTCTGCGCGAGGCGATCGCCCTCCCCAGGAGCTGGGTGGCGCAACGGCCCGCGGTCGAGCGCACCGCGCTGAACTTCACGCCCGCGGCGACCCGGAAGCTGACCGACGGCACCCTCGTGCATCCCGACGCCACGCTGCGCGTCACCCAGGAAGTGCTCCCCCTGGGCGTGGCGTTCTCGCGGTTCGAACGCCGTCCCGTGCCCGTGCAGACATGGACGATCCAGCAGGTCACGCTCGGCACTCCCCAGCCCGCCGACCATCTCCCGCCGCTGCCCGAGCGGTTCGTGCCCGCCGACTTCTTCGACCTCACCGAGGACGAGCAGCTCACCCGCCCCGCCTTCGCCGACTACGCCGGCGGGGTGCGGGTGGGCACCGACGGGGTCCGGGTCGGTCCCGGCCACCGGGTCGACGACCGGTACGAGACCGCGTACGAACCGCCCCTGGCGGAGCGGCAGTTCTCCACCTGGCCCGGGCACTTCGGCCACGAGGCGGTGTTCACGGTCGGCGCGACCGAACGGCTGGAGCGCTGGCGCACCGCCGAAGCGGCCGTGCGGGTCCGTCCCGCGACGCTCAGCGTCGTCGATGCCAAGGACCTCGACCCGCTGCTCCACGACGTCTCCCTGGTCAACGCCACCGCCGACGCCTGGCAGACGGTGCGCGGACAACTGGCCGATCCGCGGCGACCGGTGCGGCTCGTCGAGAGCTGGGAGCAGCAGGCATGAGCCACGGGGCGAGCGGGCAGCCCGGGCACCGCATGTGCGGCCGTGACGGGAGCGACGTATGAGCACGCGATGGTTCTTCTCCTCGGCACGGCTCGGGGCGGCGGCCTCCGCCACGGGACAGGCGCTGACGACCGCCGTGCTGTTCGGCCGTGACATCGACGGGCGGCACACGCAGGAGACGGCGACGGGGCCGACGCTGTCGCTGGTCGGGCCCGGCGACGTGCTCGGCTTCGACCGCACGATGGTGCTGCGGGAGGAGCCCCCGTCCGGGACGGCCCAGGCGGCGGAGAACATCATGGCGAGTGTCGAGTTGGCGCACGCCGACCTGCCCTGGCTGCTGTCCCCCGCCACGGCCGCCACACCGTCCGGGCCGACCCCGCAGCCGTGGATCACTCTGGTCGTGCTGGCCGAGGACGAGGCCGCCGCACCGCGCGACGGCAACCCCCTGCCGGTGCTGACCGCCCCGGTCGCCGCGCTGCCTCCGCTCGGCGAGCGATGGGCATGGGCACATGTGGAGGCCCGCCTCCCGGACGACGTCACCGACCTCGCCACCGCGCAGCGACTGGCCGAAGAGGGGGTGCGCGCGCACTCGGCCGAGGTCGTCGGACGTCTGGTGTGCCCGCGGCGGCTGGAGCCGGACCGGGGCTGGATCGCCGCCGTGGTGCCCGCCACCGCCGCCGGACGGGCCGCGGGGCTGCACGGGGACCCGGCCCGCGCGGGCACCGGGGATGCCTGGCCGATCGACGGCTCCGACACCGTCGAGCTGCCCGTCTACCACTGGTGGACCTTCCGCACCGGGGCCGCGGGCACCTTCGAGGAACTGGCCCGACGGCTGCGCTTCCACCCCGCCGCCGAAGCCGGTCTGGGCTCCCGCACCATCGACGTGAGCCGCCCCTGGCCGGCCGAGCAGCCGGCCGGTCCGGCCACCGTGTCCCTCGACGGCGCGCTGCGGGTGCCGGGTGCGGAGGGAGCCGAGACCTGGTCGGACCCGGCCGCACAGGACAGGTTCCGCACCCTGCTCCGTGCCCGCCTCGACGCGCCGGCCCAGCGCCGCGACGCCGCCGGGCAGCCACCGGAGGAGAGGGACACCGCGGCCGTGGCACCGCCGTTGTACGGCAGCCACCACACCGGGCAGCAGACCGTGCCCGCCGACCCGGACGACTGGATGAGCACCCTCAACCTGGACGTGCGGCGCCGGGTGGCAGCCGCCCTGGGTGCCCGCTATGTGCAGCAGGAGCAGGAGTTCCTGATGGCGCGGGCCTGGGAGCAGGTCGGTGAAGTCCGGCGGGCCAACCAGCTGCTGGCCGTCAGTGAGTTGTCCGCCGCCGCTGCCGAACGGGCCCAGCGCAAGCACCTCGACCCGCTGGGGGTCTCCGACCTGGTGACCGTGCTGGCACCGGCGGGCGACCGGGTGGCGGTGTCCGTACCCGCGCCGGCCGACACCCCGGCCGATTCCACCACGGCCACCCTCACCTCCCTGCTGGCCGCGTCCCCGGTGCCGACCGGCGCGGCCAGCACCTCCTTCGCCAGGCTGACCCGCCGCAGTGGCGCGCTGGCCCGGCGCATGAGCCGGGTCGCGACCCCCGGTGCGCCCGGCGTCGAGGCGACCAAGCCGGTGATCGAACAGGGGCTGAGCGACATGGGCGGCGGGGATCGGTCGCCCGAGGTCGAGCTGCCGGGTGAGCTGCGCACCGGGATCAGCCCGCCCCGGTTGCAGCTGCTGCGGATGACCGACCGCATTCCCGCCGACTTCTGGGCCCGGCGCACCGAGACGGAGGCCCGGCCGCTGCGGCCGATCATGGCGCACCCCAAATTCACCGTGCCGATCGCCGAGGAGCTGCTGGCCCGCTGGCCGGAGTGGGCGATTCCGGGAATCGGGGCGCTGCCACCCGACTCGGTGACGCTGCTGAAGACCAATCCCGAGTTCGTCGCCGCCCTGCTGGTCGGGCTCAACCAGGAGTTCAACCGGGAGCTGCTGTGGCGGGAGTTCCCCACCGACCAGCGCGGCACGCCGTTCGCCCGCTTCTGGCCCGGCGACGCGGACATCGACGAGATCGCCCTCTGGCCGCTGGACACCCCGCTGAGCAGCCGACTGCGCGACGGCGGCGACGGTCATCTGGCCGTGCTGGTGCGCGGGGAGCTGCTGCACCGGTTTCCCGGCACCGCGCTGCTCGCCGTGCGCGGCGACAACGGGAGGCTGCCGGAAGCGTTCGACGGCGTGCCGGGCACCCCGCTGGCGCTGGACGAGTCCACCGTGCTCTATCTGTTCGCCGCGCTCGACGAGCAACAGGCCCGTGCCGAGGGCTGGTTCTTCGTGTTCCGCGAACCGATGCACGGCACCCAGTTCGGCTTCGACTCCGGCGCACAGCCCGCACCGATGGGCAGTTGGGCCGACCTCACCTGGCAGGGCGTCACCCTGGACGCCGCCCGGTTCGTACGCCTCGCCCCGCCGCCCCCGGCGCCGCAGCCGACCGGTCCGCCACCACCCGATACCCCGGTGTGGGGACGGGACGCCGCGGACACGGCCCGCATCGCCTTCCAGCAGCCCTTCCAACTGGCCTTCCCGGCAGCCACGTTGCTCACCGGCTGAGCACCGCGAGCGCCACGCCGGGCACCAACCCGCGGCCGAGCTGGCACCGCGCCGGCGCCCAGCGCACCGAGACCGAGCACCGCGCAAGGACAGGAGCACACCGGAGATGACCGACGCGTTCAGCGCCCGCGCTCAGCTGGACCGGGCCCGCGCCGAGGCCGACGTCGCGCGGGCCCGCGCCGACGAGCAACTGGCCGTCGTACGACGTCTGCAGGACGCCATCCGGACCGGTGACGAGCGCGCCACACCCGACCTGCTCGCCACGGCGGAGGCGGCCCAGGCGGAGCTGCAGCGTACGGCCGACCAGTTGGCCGGACCGGTTCCCGGTGACGAGGACGAACTGAACCAGGCCCTCGACTCCGGAACGCCGTTGTTCCCCGACGGCAACACCACCCCGATCGCGCTGCTGCCGGTACGGGTGGAGACCATCTGGTGGGAGCCGAGCACCCTGCGCGTGCGGGTGTACCCGGACGACATCCTGATGTCCCAGTTCGAACCCGCGCTCACCCCGGACGAGGCGGCCGCGGCCACCGAGTACTGGCAGGCACCGGGCCCCGAGGCCTGGCAGCAGCTGCTCACACGGCTGCGCCCGGCGCGCGCCTCCTGGGCCGTCGACGCCTGCCGCCCCGGCTCCCCGCCCCCCGTGGTGCGCCCCGACGACCCGGCCGCACCCCGGACGCGGACGATCTCGATGCCGAAGCGGTGGCGTTTCCTCGGTCTGCTCGACGGTGAAGTCGTCGTCGACAAACTCGGCCGCCCGGTGCCCGACCCCCTGCCGGTCGGGCTGCTGCGCGGCGACGAGGAAGGCTGGGAGACCGACTGGTTCGAGGCCCTCAAGGCAGGCATGGGGGTCGAGCTGAACCTCGCCGACGGCACGGACCACCTGGACGAGCTGCTCGTCGTCGGCGTACGCGCCGACTCGGTGACGGACGGCGCCACCCGGCTGCGCGATCTGCTGCACGGCCACCGCTACGCCGGCGGGCTCGGTCTGCTGCCCGTCGGCACCGCGACCAACAACACCCCCCGCGCCCGCTCCGGTTGGTCCTCGGCGCCCGCCTACCCGGGCCCCGAACCGGACCCGCAGTCCGGAGAACGCCCGGTGGCCGACGCCCTCGCGGAGGCGCTCGGACTGCCCGACGCCGGTTTCCTGCGCGGCTGTTCCGGCGCGGCCGACGCGGAACCCGCCGCCCTCGCCGCGCTGTCCCTGCTCACCTGGCCGACCCTGGGGCAGGGGTACGCCGAGGCCGCGGTGTCCCAACTGGACCTGGGCACCCAGCAGATCCGCGCCGCCGGACCCACGCGGGCGTGGCGCGGGGTACGGGACCATCTCGCCGAGCATGTCCGCAGCCGGGGTCCGCTGGCGACACTACGGGTCGGCCGGCAGCCGTACGGCGTGCTGCCCGCGACCGCGCTCGGCGACTGGCGCGCCGAACGGCCCGCGGACGTGGACGCCCTGCTCGCACCCTGGCTGCTGCGGCTGCGTGAACGCTGGCGCGCCGTGCTCGACGATCCGGACGCCGTCCCCAGGGTGCGGCCCGACCAGCCGGTCGACCGGATCGCGGTGGACGCCCTGACCCGGCTGCCGGTGGCGACCGGCCTGGCCATGCGGCGGATGGACGGCCCCGCCTTCGCCGTACCGAGAACCCCGCGCGACGAGCCGCCCGCCGAGCCCGGACTGCCGGGACTGCCGCCGGACGGGGTGCTGCGCTGGACCACCCGCGGTGACGGCTGGACGGACCTCGGCTGGGGACTCGACGAGACGACCGGTGTACCGGGGTTCGTCTCCCGGCTCGCCCCCGACCCGGTCGCCTTCCCGGCCCGGGCGACGGCCACCGCGGACTACCTGCACGCGGTCCGCGCCTTCCTGGCCGGGGAGTTGGACGCCCAGGGCTATGACCAGGCCTGGCCGGTGGAGCTGTCGTCCGGGCGGGAGACACCTCCCCGGCGCGGCACCTTCTTCGACCTGCCGGACGGGGCCGGCGACCGGCCCGACGGGCCCACGCCGCCCCAGCCGCAGGACGACGACGTGCCGCAGGACCTGGAGAACCAGCCCCCGCCGGACGCCACCGGCCTGCTGGACGCGCTGCTCTTCCTCCCCAACTGGTCGTCCTCCCAGGACGACACGGCGGACGACCCGCTGCGTCAGGCACTGGCCGTCACCGGTGACGTGGACCAACTGGTGGCCGACGTACTGGAGGGGCTCGCCGAACACGACCGCGCCCAGCGGGTCGCCGCCGCCCTACGCGCCGCGACCGCGCTGCCCCGGCTCGAACAGGCACTGCGCGCACTCGCCGCCGTACCGGTGACCCGGCTGCCCGAACTGCTGCTGGAAGTCGTCGACGTCCACTCCCACCGGCTGGACGCCTGGATCACCTCCCTCGCCTCGCGGCGGCTGGCCGAACTCAGGGCGTCCGGCGTCCAGGGCGTCCGCTACGGGTGTTACGGCTGGGTGGAGAACCTGCGCCCACCGGTGGCCCGCGAACAGGTCGACATCGAGATCGACGACGAGGACACCACGGTCGAGGTGTCGGCGCAGGACGGCTACATCCACGCACCCTCACTGCAGCACGCGGCCACCGCGGCGGTCCTGCGCTCGGGTTTCCTCGGCCACCCCGGCGAGCAGACGTACGCCGTCGACCTCACCTCCCGCCGCGCCCGCACCGCCCGCTGGCTGCTGGGCGGTGTACGGCAGGGGCAGAATCTGGGCTCGCTGCTCGGGTACCGCTTCGAGCGGGCGCTGCACGACGCGGAACTGGACCACCTCATCGAGCGGTTCCGCCGCCAGTTCCCCCTGCCCGTGGTGCCGGAGCCCGAGGGACAGGACGGCGACCCACACCTGTGGGCCCGCAGCGCGGAGGCCGTGGCCGCGCGCAACGTCGTCGACGGACTGGCGCTGGTGCGGGCCGGTGCCGCGGCGTCCGGCCTGCCCAGCGACATCGACGACCAGTCCGTGGTGCCCGTGGGCGAACAGGACGCGGTGGCGCCGCTGCTGGCCGACCTCGCCGACGCCCTGGACGCGGTGGGCGACCTCGTGCTGGCGGAGAGCGTGCACCAGCTGGTGGGCGGCAACCCCATCCGGGCCGGGCTGACCGCGGACACATTGGGCCGGGGCCAGGACGTACCGGACACCTTCCATGTCCTGCGCACCCCGCATCGGGCCCGTGCGGTGACCCACCGCGTGGCCGCCCTGCTGCCCGCGGCACCGATCGAGCCGACCGGCTGGCCCGGTGATCCGCTCGCCGCCCTGCAACCCGCCCTGGAGACCTGGGTCGCGAGGCTGCTCGGCCCGGCGGCCGGCTGGACCCTGACCGGCATGCTGGGCGACGAGGACAGCCCCTTCGAGGTCACGGCCGACCGGCTGGGCCTCGGCGCCGTCAGCACCCTGCTGGAGGCATCCGGCGCCGATCAGACCCGTTTGCGCCACGCACTCCTCGCCGCCCTCGGCGCCGCACCCGACACACCGGTCACCCTCTCCGGGCCCGACTGGACCGGTCTGCTCGGCCGGGCCTCCCGAATCCGCGCGCTGCTGGCCACCGCCCAGCCGCTGCTGCCCCTCCACCTCTCCGACGATCCGGCCGGCCACGTGCTCGACCACACCGGTCTGCGGGCACGACTGGCCCGTTTCGCCGCCGATCCCCTGATCGCCGCGCACCCCGCCGCCCCCGCTCTCGCCGCACTGGCTCCGGAACCGGCGGAGAGCTGGCCGTCCCGCGCGCGGACCGCGCTGGCGGCGGTGCTCGGCGCGGAGATCCCCCTCCTGCCCGACCTCTCCGGAGCCCCACCGGCCGGCCGGGCGGACCTGTCCGGCGCCGACATCGAGGACTGGCTGCGCCGCAACGCCGCCGTACGGACGTCGGTACGCACCCTGCACGAGACCCTGGTGCTGGCCGGGATCCGCAACGGGCGCGGCGAACCGCTGCGCGCGGCCCAGCGTCCCGGCGACCCCACCGAGCCATGGATCGGCGGAGTCTTCCCCGCCGGACAGCGCCCGCTGGCCACCACACACCTGGTCTGGCACGCCCCCGCCGAGCCCGTGCCCGGCGCGGGCGTGACCGGTCTGGTGCTCGACGAATGGATCGAGCTGCTGCCCGGTGCGGACCAGCCGGCCTCCTCCCCCGCGCCGGAGCCGGCGGCCGAGCCCGCGCCGGAGACCGAGCTGACCGGTGTCGCCTTCCACTACGACCGCCCGGACGCCAAGGCCCCCCACAGTGTGCTCATCGCCGTGCCCCCGGACCTGAACCGTGGCTGGACCTCCGACGGGCTGGTCCAGGTGCTCCGCGAGACGCTGGAGCTGGCCAAGCTGCGCGCCGTCGACGCCGACGACCTGCCACGGCTGGGCAATCTGCTGCCCGCGATCCGTATCTCCCCGCACGGCGCGACCGGGCAGGCACTGTCCCGCGTGGAGACCACCCGGCCGAACACCGACCCGGACGGGCCGTTCCGGCTGGAGGC
This sequence comes from Streptomyces sp. NPDC005648, assembly GCF_040605395.1. Classification (NCBI taxonomy): domain Bacteria; kingdom Bacillati; phylum Actinomycetota; class Actinomycetes; order Kitasatosporales; family Streptomycetaceae; genus Streptomyces; species Streptomyces sp. NPDC005648. Next base: position 100,592 of record NZ_JBEXCS010000014.1, read on the forward strand.
GGGCTATCGCACCGGCGACGTCGAGTCCGGCCTGGCCGCCCGCACGCACGACCCGCTGTGGCTGCTCACCCGGCAGTGGCAGTTCGGCGAGTTCGCCGCACAGGACGCCGGCTCCCCCGCGGTGGTGCGGATGAGCGGCGGCAGCGCCCCCATCGACGCCTGGCGCCCGGCCGGCGCCACCGACTGGGTGCCCTACGACCCGCGCCTCGGCCCCCTGGACGTGTCGGTCGAGGACGAACCGGTGCTCGTCGACGAGCGGTTGCGTGCCGAGGGCGGCGCCGCGCTGCTGCGGATGGCCGACGACGCCGGCCTGCTCGCCGCCGCCGCAGCCGCGCTGACAGCCCATCAACTCCCCGCCGACGAGAACGGCGGCGCATCCGACACGAGCCTGATCGCACTGCTGGGAGGGCGGCTGCCGGACGCGGCGGCCGTGGCGGCCGCGCTCGACGCCGGGACCCTGGCGGCCGGCGCCCCGGGGCTCGGGGACGTGCTCAGCCGCTGGCGGCGCTGGTGGGCGGGGCAGCTGGCCGAGCGCGGCCCCGACTGCTTCGACCCGCACCGGTTGGAGTACGGCGCCGAGGTGTCCGTCGGTGGTGCCGTACTGCGCGCCGACGCCTATCTGGGTGACGGACTCGACTGGTACGCGCTCGACGTGCACCCCGATCCCGAGGTCACGGGCGCTCCACCCGGGCCGAGGCGGACCTTCACCGACGAGGGCTTGCCGACGACGGTGCACTACGGCGGGCTGCCGGCCGACCGGTTCTGGGAGATGGAGGACGCGCGGATCGACCTCGGCTCGACGGATGTGTCCACGCTGGACACCGGACGGCTGCTGCTGATCTCGTTCGCCACGGTGTACGGCAACGACTGGTTCCTGGTGCCGCTGGAAGTACCGGTCGGGTCGCTGACCGTGCTGGACCAGCTGCTGGTGCGCGATGTGTTCGGCCGCTACCACCTCGTCGAGCGCGCCGGGCGCGACGACCCGTCCTGGTCGATGTTCACCCTGGACGGCCCGGACCCCGGCCAACCCGCGGCGACGGGTCTGCTGATGCTGCCGACGGAGCCGGGTCAGACGGGCGAGCCGCTGGAGCAGGTGGTACTGGCCCGCGACGAACTGGCGAACCTGGCCTGGGCCGTGCAGCCCCGCTACACCGACGGCCGGGGCGAACCGGTGGACCGCCGGGACCAGTGGGCGCGCGTCGCGCCGCCCGACCCGGCACCGAGCGGCGAACTCCCCGTCTACGGAGTGCAGTCCCTGGTGCCGGACTACTGGTTCCCGCTGGTTCCGGAGCCGGTCCGCCCGGGAATGATCCGGTTCCGGCTGGCCGAGCTGACCGGTCCCGGCCTCGCCTCCCGCCCGCAGGGGCGGCTGATCGCGCCGGGGCTGTGGGTGCGCGAGGAGGAGGTGCCGCGCGACGGGGCGAACGTGATCCGCCGTCCGGTGCTGGCCCGCTGGTTCGACGGCTCCTGGCACAGCTGGGTGCGCCGGGAGAAGGCTCCCGGCACCGGGGAGAGCTCCAGCGGACTCGCCTTCGACACCGTCAGGCCGACCGAGCCGTGGGCGTGACCGTGACCGTGACCAGCCGGCGGACTCCGCCAGTGATCAGTTGTCAATCGTCGACAGCCTGAGCGCACTGCCGTTTCCCCAGCAGGAAGGTACGCCGGGAAAGGACCGCAGGTGGGGTGGGCCTGGGTATCACCTGGCCGTGCTCCGCGAGACCCAGGACTTCTGGATGACCGAAGCGAGGATGTCGTCGAGGCGGCCCAACGGGAACTGGAAGCCGATCCGACCGCGCCGGCTGCCACGCTGACCACCAACCGACACCAGTGTTTGTTCGACCCCCGTACGCGCTCCATGCGACTCACCGTCCGCGCGACAGCGGCTGCGCTCGCGACCGGTCTCACGCCTGCTGCCACCCTTCCGTTCCGAGGCGCACGGCTTCCCGACAATCCCCGGCAGCCACCGGCTCATCTCGTGGGGACGAGTGGAAGGTCGTCGGTGTACGAGTTCACCGGCTTGGCGGCCTCCTCCACCGTGCGGGCGTCGAGCGCGACGGCCGCGGACTCGGTGCCGAGGGATCCGGCGGGATGCCAGGTGCCCGTGACGGCGACCCAGGTGTCGGGGCGGGGCGCCGGGCCGTAGATCCGCAGCTTCACGGACTGGGCGTCAGCGGCGCAGCAGGAGATGATGATCCGGGTCAGGAACCAGCTGTCGCTCCGCTTGCCGGCCGTGACGAAACCGCTCAACTGGACGGTACGTCCACTGATGGCTCGCGTGCGGTCCTGCCGCACACGCAGGGCGAAGTCGGTGAGGGTGATCGGCAGCAGTGAGGCCGCGGGCAGCGGGTCGAAGTCGTGCCGCGGGGTGACCGCGGGCCTGGACGGCTCGCGCGAGGCCGTGTACGCGCCGAGTGCGGGCGGGGCGTAGAGCAGCAGGCTCACCGCCGGGACCAGCAGCAGCCACGCGGCACGGGGTCCGCCGGAATGGTCGTGCCCGTGGCCGCCGTCCCCGTGGTGGTGCGTGTGCCCTTCGTCCCCGTGGTCCGTGTGGCCTTTGGCCCCATGCCGTCGCCCGTACGACACCGCGTCCGCCACGCCCAGCAGGATCAGTACGGCGCCGGAGGCGATGAGCAGCGGCCGCATCCCCTCTTTGACGTACCGCAGATACAGGTCGCTGAAGAGGGCGATGCGCAGCAGGCCGAGGCCGCTGAGGACGAGGAGGGTGATCTGAAGCGGGCGTCTCACAGCAGCACTCCTCCGATCAGCGCGGCGGCCAGCACCGCCACCACCACCGTGGCGGCGGAGAACCGGACCGCGAAGGCCCGCCCGAAGGTTCCGGCCTGCAGCGCGATCAGCTTCAGGTCGACCATGGGTCCGACCACCATGAAGGCCAGCCGTGCGACCGGCGAGAACCCGCTCAGCGAGGCCGCCACGAACGCGTCCGCCTCCGAACACACCGCCAGCAGGATCGCCAGCCCGGCCAGGAACAGCACCGACAGCCACGCCGAGCCGGCGAACACGTCCAGCACGGAACGGGGCACCGCCACATTGAAAGTGGCCGCCGCCATCGCCCCCACCACGAGGAAACCGCCGGCGTGCAGGAAGTCGTGCTGGAAACCGGTCCGGAACTCCCGCCACCGGCTGCCGCCGGTCTCGTGCCCGGTGTGCCGGGCGACCGGCCGCAACCACTCGGCCCGCCCGAGCCACAACCACAGCCAGCCCATCACCCACGCCGTGACCAGCGAGGCCAGCAGCCTGGCGGCGATCATGGCCGGCTGCCCCGGGAAGGCGACCGCGGTGGCGGTCAGCACCACCGGGTTGATCGCCGGCGCGGAGAGCAGGAACGCGAACGCGGCCGCCGGGGTGACACCGCGCCCGATCAGGCTGTTCGCCACCGGTACCGAAGCGCACTCGCAGCCCGGCAGTACGACTCCCGCCATCCCGGCCACCGGTACGGCGAGCACCGGACGGCGTGGCAGCACCCGGCTGAACACCCGCGCCGGCACGAAGGCGTTGATGGCTCCGGACAGCGCGGTGCCCAGCAGAAGGAAGGGCAGTGCCTGGACGGTCACGGCGAGACACACGGTCCGCCAGGCCTTCATCGCGGGCGTCTCCAGCCATCCCTCCGCGAGGGACAGCACCGCAGCGGGGACGAGGACCATGCCCAGGAGCAGAAGCGGCCGGATCCGCGGCCGGCCGGGAGTGGTCTCGCCACCCGTCGCCCTGTCCCAGTCGGCGGCTTCGGCCTCCTCGGCCCGTTCTTCCGTGCTCTGCATCTCAGCTCCGCCTGTCAGATGATCGGGCCAACATAAAGGGCACCTATCACCATGAAACGGAAACACGCCAGGTCGGCCGGGACAGGACCGTCGTATGGCCGATGAAGCAGACGCGGCCGGCTCCGCCGTCCCGGGGAGCGACGGGGCCGGGTCGGCCCGGGTCACGGCAGTTCCGCGGATCAGCCGTCCGGGGTGAGGCAGGACGGTCGGGGGCCCGGGGTGGGGGGCGGATCGTCGAGGCAGGCCGTGGCGCGTTCGGGGCCCAGGAAGGGGGCCAGTACGGAGAAGGCGAGACCGGGCAGCAGGGCGGGCAGTTCGGAGGTTCGGCCGGCGGCGATCCGGCGGTATATAGCGGAATAGACCCCACCGACCACCATGTCGACCAACTCCTCAGTGGGTACGGGGAGTTCGACCTCGGGCAGGTCGGTGAAGAACGTCCGGAAGCGGGCCAGCAGCTCCTCGCGGGCCTCGCGCCCGGCCGGGCCGACCGCGTCGATCTCCACGATGGCCATGGCCGCGAACGCGGGAGCCTCGGCCAGGATGTCCAGCAGCGCGCCGAGCCCGGCACGCACCCGGCTCGGCCAGTCGCCGCCCTGGGCGTGGGCCTCCTCCATCGCGCCGACGACCAGGGAGGTGCCGTGCTGGTGGGCGGCGAGGAAGGCGTCCTCCTTGCCCTTGAACAGCTCGTAGAAGACCGGTCTGGTCACCCCCGCCGCCTGGCAGATGTCGCTGACCCGGGTGTGGGCGTAGCCGACGCGGGCCACGGTACGCACGAAACCGTCGAGCAGCCGGTCGCGCTGGTTGGCGGCGACCGCCTCGGGAGAGGTGCGGCGCGGCCCCCGCCGCAGCGAGCGCTCCGGGTCGCGGCCCGTGCGGGTACCGGGCAGCACCAGAGGCACCCCCGGCGCCGAGGAGGTCCCTGCCATCACACGCCCTTCCTCACGAACTTCCGTGCGCTGCCTTGACGTTGAATACCCGTCAGGTTTACAAACTTCACAGGTTTTCCATAGAGCGGACCCGCGGGGCGAGGTCCGCGGGAACCGTCAGTTTCACGCACCCGCAAGGCCGCAACAAGAGCACCCGCGTCCCTGACGCCGGGTCAGTCACCCGCACCGGTCCGCCGTCTCCCCCGGGAACGGCCCCACGCGGGCCGCCGTCTCCGCCGCCCCGCGGCGCTCGCGGCGCCCCGCTCTTTCGCCACCCCCCCAGCACCAGAGGACCTGCCATGCGCAGACACACCGTCGCCGCCACCGCCGCCACCGCCGCCGCCCTGACGGCCCTGACGTTCCTCCCCGCCACCGCCGCCTCCGCGGACGGCGCCGTCCTCACCTACGGCAGCGCCGGCGGCACCGCCGTCTCCGTCGGGGACGTACTCACCTCATCCCTCGCCGGCGGCACCAAGGCCACCCTCGCCACCGCCAGCGGAGGCACCTCCGGCATCACCTGCACCGGCTCGACGCTGTCCGCCACCGTGGCGGACAACCCCGCCGCACCGGGCACCGCCACCGAGTCCGCGACCGCCCAGACCTTCAGCGGCTGCACCAGCAACGTCTTCGGCGTCACCGGCGTGCGCAGCATCACCGTCAACGGCCTGCCCTACACCACCTCCGCCGCGTCCGACGGCAGCGTGGTGGTGACCCCGGCCGCGGGCGGCACCATCCAGACCACCGTCGTGCTCTCCACCCTCCTGGGCTCCGTCACCTGCGTCTACCAGGCGCCCAGCCTCGCGGCCGTGAGCTCCAACAGCAACAACAGCCTCTCCTTCTCCAACCAGGCCTTCAGCAAGGTCTCCGGGTCGGGACTGTGCGCGGCCAACGGCTACTTCTCGGCCTCCTACGCCCCGGTGGTCGACAGCAGCGTCAGCGGCTCCCCCGCCGTCTACACCAACTGACCCTCGGCCCGAACGCGTGCGGTGCGCCGGCCCTCCACCCCCGGGCCGACGCACCGCACGCCCCGGTCGGCGATCACGGAAACGTCACAGACGTGATCGAGCGGGCGCGTCATCCACCCTGGAGCGGCGCACATACCGGCACGACAGCATCGGCACAGCACATTCCGGCAACAGCGCCCTTTCGGGGTGGTTCGGGCCGGCGCGGCACTCAGTACGTTCTGCCGACATTCGCGGAACGGACCGAGGAGTGTGCGCGTGTTCAACCAGAACCGAAGTCTGCGAAGACTGGCCGCCGTCGGATCCCTGTCCCTGGTGGCGGGATGCGGCGTACTCTCCGGCAGCGGCCCGGAGTCCGGCAGGCCGATCGTCGTCGGGACGACCAGCGCCCCCAGCAGCCTGGACCCGGCCGGGTCCTGGGACGGCTCCTGGGAACTGTTCCGGAACGTCTACCAGACACTGCTCGCCTACCCCGACGGCGCCACCACCCCCCGCCCCGACGCCTCCCGCAGCTGCGGCTTCACCGACTCGGGTAATCGCACCTACCGCTGCGTACTGCGCTCCGGGCTGAAGTTCGCCGACGGCGACCCGCTCGACGCACAGGCCGTCAAGTACTCCATCGACCGGATCCGCGCCATCGACGCGCCCAGCGGCCCGGCGGGACTGCTCGGCAGCCTCGACGAGGTGCGGGTGCTCGGCGACCACGAGGTGGTCTTCGACCTCAACAAGGCCGACGCCACCTTCCCCTTCGTCCTCGCCACCCCGGCGATGTCGATCGTCGACCCCCACGACTACCCCGCCAGGTCCCTGCGCGAGGACCAGTCGGTGAACGGCTCGGGGCCGTACAAGCTCGCACGCTACGAGGACGGCAAGAAGGCCGAACTCGTCCGCAACGACCACTACAAGGGCTTCGCCCACCGGCACAACGACGCCGTGACCATCCGCTACTTCCCCGACTCGGCCACCATGGTCGACGCCCTGCGGTCGGGGGCCATCGACGTCACCTACCGCGGGCTCGCCGCGTCCGACATCGTCGCCCTGCAGTCGTACCACCCCTCCCACTCGTCCTCCGGCCACTCCTCCGACCTGCAACTGATCGACGGTGCCGGCATCGACATCAACTACCTGGTGTTCAACCCCAGGGACCGCTGGGCCGGCATTCCGGCCGTGCGCAAGGCCGCGGCCCAGGTCGTGGATCGTCCCGCACTCGCCTTCAAGGTCTACGAGGGCACCGTCGACCCGCTGTACTCCATGGTCCCGGCCGGGCTGGCCGGCCATACCGCCGGCTACTTCGACGCGTACGGCGGCCCGAACATCTCCAGGGCCCGCAGGATCCTCGCCGCCGCCGGCATCACCCGGCGGGTCCCGCTCACCCTGTGGTACACCACCGACCGCTACGGCTCGGAGACCGCGCAGGAGTTCCGGGAGCTGAAGCGTCAGCTGGACGGCTCGGGCCTGTTCACGATCACTCTCAAGAGCCGGCCCTGGAAGACGTATGTCGTCGGCTACCAGAAGGGCGAGTACCCGGTGTTCGGGCGCGGCTGGTTCCCCGACTTCCCCGACGCCGACAACTTCATCGCCCCCTTCGTGGGCGACCACAACACCCTCAGCACGCCCTATCGATCCCCCGTGATCACCGGCGGACTGCTGCCCGACTCCCGGAGCAGGAGCGACCGCGGCGAGGCGGTGGAGGACTTCGAGCAGGCGCAGCGGATCCTCGTCCACGACGCCCGCCTGATTCCGCTGTGGCAGGGCCGGCAGTACATCGCGGCCAGCGACGACATCTCCGGCGGCGAACAGGCGCTCGACCCCTCGACGATCATGATGATGTGGGAGCTGCACCGCAAGGCCAGTTGGTGAGCCCACGGGGAGACACCACGGGAGAGCCCGCCCGTGGCCCGAGGGCGGCGTGCCGTCCGTCTCGTGCCAGGTGCTCCGGGGGACCTCGCGGAAGACTGTTTGCCGAGCGGACGGGCAGGTCCTGGCGATATGTCGCCGAATTCGCCAAAGGGTTGAGCGCTTGTCGTCTTCTCTTCACGATTTGCCTGTCAAGTGCCCGACGGCATGACCTCGGGCCCAGCGCTGCAGAAGCGAGTCCAGCATGGTGCGTGTCCGTGCGTCCCTGTCTCAACTGCCCGCCTACGTTCCGGGCCGCAAACTGCCCGGTGCCATCGTGCTGGCCAGCAATGAATCACCGCACGGGCCGCTGCCCGGGGTGGCCGGCACGCTCGCGGAGGCGGCGGGCGGAGTGTCCCGGTATCCCGACCTGGACGCCACCGACCTGGTCCAGGTCCTGGCCGCGCACCACGGGGTCGATCCGGAGCGGATCGCGGTGGGCGCCGGTTCCTCCGAGGTGTGCGGACAGCTGCTGCACTCGGTCGTGGGCCCGGGCGACGAGGTCGTCTTCGGCTGGCGTTCCTTCGAGGCGTACCCGATCCTCACGGCGGTCGCGGGCGGTACGGCGGTGAAGGTCCCGCTGCGCGATCACGCTCTCGACCTCGATGCCATGGCCCGGGCGATCACCGCCCGCACCCGGCTTGTCTTCGTGTGCAATCCCAACAACCCCACCTCCACCGCGGTCGGCGGGCGGGAGCTGTCCGCCTTCGTGGACCGGGTGCCGCCGGACGTGCTGATCGTCGTCGACGAGGCGTACCGGGAGTACGCCGACCCCGCCCTGGTCCCCGACGCCCTCGCCCTGCTCGGCGACCGCCCGAACGTGGTGGTGCTGCGGACCTTCTCGAAGGCGTACGGCCTGGCCGGGCTGCGCGTCGGCTACTGCGTCGCGCCGCCCGAGCTCGCCTCGCATGTGCGCAAGACCCAGGTGCCGTTCAGTGTCAGCGCCCTCGCCCAGCGGGCAGCCGTCCTCGCCCTGCGCGAAGGCGCCGAGGTCGCCCGGCGGGCCGCGCTCACGGTCGCCGAACGACACCGGGTGACCCGGCGGTTGCGTGAGCTGGGCCACGAAGTCCCCGACTCCCAGTCGAACTTCGTGTGGCTGCCGCTCGCCGACGACAGCGGGGACCTCGCCGTGCACTGCCTCGACGGAAGGGTCGTGGTCCGTCCCTTCCCGGGCGAGGGCGTGCGGGTGACGATCGGCCTGCCGCAGGAGAACGACGCCTTTCTCGCGCTCGCCGAGACGTGGAGAGGCTGAGGCCGTGCGCCCCAGTCCCTACGAACGGCACCGGGGCCTGATCCAGAGCGTCGCACGGACCCTGGCAGCCGGTGGGCGCTGCCGCCCCTTCACCGAGGCGACCGGGCAGGACGCGGCCGACGCGGGGATGAGATCGACCCGCACCGCCGGAAAGGTCTTCGACTCCCTGCTCGGGAAACCCTTCGACCTGGGCCAGCCCGGCGAAGCGGGCCGGGCGCGCACGGAGTCCTCGCCGTACGGCGGCGATCTGGGGATCTCCTATCCACGGTGCGAGCCGTCGGAGCTGGTCGCGGCGGCCGGGCGGGCCGCGGCGGGCTGGCGGGCGGCGGGGCCGTACCAGCGCGCGGGACTGGCCGTGGAGATCCTGCGCAGGCTCAACACCCGCAGTCACGAGCTGGCTCTCGCGGTGCACCACACCACCGGTCAGCCGCTGTCGGCCGCGTTGCGCGCCGCCGGGCCACGTGCCCAGGACCGCGCGCTGGAAGCCGTGGTCCAGGCGTTCACCGAGTCGGAACACGTCCCGGCGGACCTGCGCTGGGAGAGCGCGCAGCGGCGCGGGCGCCCCCTGGCGATGCAGGGCACCTGCACCCTCGTACCCCGCGGGGTGTCGCTGCTCATCGGCTGTCCGGACTTCCCGCTGTGGAACGGCTATCCGGGCCTGTTCGCCAGCCTGGTGACCGGCAACCCCGTCATCGTGGCCCCGCACCCGCGCTCCGTGCTCCCGCTGGCGATCACCGTGCGGGTGGCCCGGCAGGTGCTCGCGGAAGCCGGTCATGTCCCGGACGTCGTCACCCTCGCGGTCGCGGAACCGGAGCGGCAGGTGCACCGGCGGCTGGCCACGGATCCGGAGGTGCGCATCGTCGACTTCACCGGTTCCGCGCGATTCGCCGACTGGCTGGAGCGACACGCCCGCCAGGCCGCCGTGTTCGCCGACCGGAGCGGGCTGAACACGGTGATCGTGGACTCGACCGAGGACTACCAGGGCCTGGTGCGGGGTCTGGCCCTGTCGCTGTGCCTGTGCAACGGCACCGTGCGCACCACACCGCAGAACATCCTGGTGCCGGAGCGGGGCTTCGCCACCGACGAGGGCCACAAGACGATCCGGGATCTCGGGGCCAACCTGGGCGACGCGGTGGACCGGCTGCTCGGGCATCCCGCACGCGTGGGGCGGGTACTGGGCGCGATCACCTCCGACGAGGTGCGCGGCGCCCTCGCCCAGGCCGCGCGGCACGGCCCGATCCTGCATGCCTCCGCTCCCGTGCCCCACCCGCACCATCCGCACGCCGATGTGCGCAGCCCGCTGCTCGTACGGCTGCGCGCCTCGGACGAGAGCGTCTACACCCGCGAATGGCCGGGGCCGGTTTCCTTCCTCGTGGGGACCGACTCCATCTCGCACAGTCTCGCGCTCTTCCGCCGTACGGTGGCCCGCCACGGCGCGCTCCACGCGTCGGTGCACTCCACCGATCCGCTGGTGCTGGCGGCCGTCGAGACGGCGGCGCTGGACGCCGGGGCGCATCTGACGGTGAACCTCGCCGACCTGCCGGCCGACCCTTCCTCGGCGCTCGCCGACCCACCGGGCACCGCCGCCCACTTCGTCACCGGGCGCTTCCGCGTCGTACGTTCCCGGCGGCAGGCGCCGCGGGCCGCCCCCCAGCCGGCGAAAGCGCCGCCCGCCGAGTTGGAGGCCGCCTCAGTCGCCGTCGCGGACTCCGGTCCGGGCGCCCGCCTGGTCGACGTGTGAGCGGGACGCTCCGCCCGCGGTCCAGAGGGCGCCTCGCCCGCGCACCTCGTCGAAGACCAGCCAGGTGCGGGTCGAACGCACTCCCGGCACCGCCTGGATGCTCTCCAGCACGACCTGGCGCAGCACCATGTTGTCCGGCGCGCGCACCAGCACCAGCACGTCGAAGTCCCCCGTGACGAGCGCGACATGCTCGACGTACGGGATCTCGCGCAGCCCTCGGGAGATGTCGCGCCAGGCGTTCTGGTCGATGCTCATCGTGACGTAGGCGCTGGTGCCGAGGCCGGCCCGCTGGGCGTTCAGTTGCGCGGTGAAGCCCGTGATGACGTCCTCGGCGACCAGTCTGCCGATGCGTGTGTAGGCGTTGGCCCGGGAGATATGGACCTGCTCGGCCAGCGCACGGACCGAGATACGGCCGTCGCCGAGGAGCCGGCTGAGGATCTCGCGGTCGATGTCGTCGAGCGGGACGGCAGTTTGTCCGATCACCGACCCGGTCGACGGGAATTCCCCAGACACATTGTCCTCCAGGATCGCCTGAGTCGGCAGTTCATCACGAGTTTCGCCGAGGTATTGAACACATATTCCGCGATGACGACCATTCTCTTGTCAAGTGTCCAGAGAAAGTGAGTGGCCTCCCATGTCGCCCTCCATGTCAGTGAAGAGCCTCCGGCAGACGGTCCAGGGCCTGCTGCCCTCCCTGACGCCGGTACGGTTCGTGGCCGAGGACGGCACACCGGCCGCCAGGCACCCGGCCGACTACGCCGAGCCCGCGCCGGAGGACCTGCGCGAGGCCTATCGGCTGATGGTCCTGGGGCGCCGGTTCGACACCCAGGCGACCGCGCTCACCAAGCAGGGCCGGCTCGCGGTGTACCCGTCCAGCCGTGGCCAGGAGGCCTGCCAGATCGGCGCCGTACTCGCGCTGCGCCCCGAGGACTGGCTGTTTCCCACCTACCGCGACTCGGTGGCCCTGGTGAGCCGCGGTATCGACCCGGTCGAGGTGCTGACCCTGCTGCGAGGCGACTGGCACTGCGGTTACGACCCCGCCGCCACCCGGGTCGCGCCGCAGTGCACCCCGCTGGCCACGCAGGTGCTGCACGCGACCGGTATGGCCGAGTCCCTGCGCCGCAGAGGCGCGGACGGGGTGGCGATGGCCCTGGTGGGGGACGGCGCCACCAGCGAGGGCGACTTCCACGAGGCGCTGAACTTCGCGGCCGTCTTCCGCTCCCCGGTCGTCTTCTTCGTCCAGAACAACAAGTACGCGATCTCCGTGCCGCTGGCCCGCCAGACGGCGGCGCCCGCACTCGCGTACAAGGGCATCGGCTACGGCGTGCGGTGCGAGCAGGTCGACGGCAACGACCTGGTCGCCGTGCTGGCGGTGCTGGGCGCGGCCGTCGAGCACGCCCGCGCGGGACACGGGCCCGTCCTGGTCGAGGCGCACACCTACCGCATGGACGCGCACACCAACGCGGACGACGCCACCCGCTACCGGGAGGACGACGAGGTCGAACGGTGGCGGGACGCCGACCCCGTCGACCGGCTGGAGGCGTACCTGCGGTCGCGGGACGCGCTCACCGACGCGGACGTGACGGCTCTGCGGGAGGAGGCGGAGGAGCTGGCGGCGCGTCTGCGAGCCGACATGAACGCGGACTCCGAACCGGACCCGCTGGAGCTGTTCGCCCATGTCTACGCCGAGCCGACCCCGCAACTCAGGGAGCAGCGGGCTCAGTTGGCGGCCGAACTCGCGGCGGCCGACACCGCCCCGCACGAGCAGGAGGACTGAACCCCCATGACCAAGGTCACGATGGCGCAGGCGCTGAACACCGCCCTGCGGGACGCGCTGCGCGAGGACGAGCGGGTGCTCGTCTTCGGCGAGGACGTCGGTCCCCTCGGCGGGGTGTTCCGCATCACCGACGGACTGACCCGCGACTTCGGCGAGGGGCGCTGCTTCGACACCCCGCTGGCCGAGGCCGGCATCGTCGGTCTCGCGGTGGGCATGGCGATGGGCGGGTTCCGGCCCGTGGTGGAGATGCAGTTCGACGCGTTCGCGTACCCGGCCTTCGAGCAGATCGCCTCCCATGTGGCCAAACTGCGCAACCGCACCCGCGGACGGATCGGCCTGCCGATGGTCATCCGTATCCCGTACGCGGGCGGGATCGGCGGAGTGGAACACCACTGCGACTCCAGTGAGGCCTACTACGCGCACACCCCGGGGCTCAAGGTGGTCACCCCGGCGACGGCCGAGGACGCCTACTGGCTGCTGCGCGACGCGGTGGCCGACCCCGACCCCGTGGTCTTCCTGGAGCCCAAGAAGCTGTACTGGTCCCGCGAGGAAACCGACCTGGAGACACGGCGGGCACCCGAGTTCGGCCGGGCCGCGGTACGCCGGCCGGGGCGGGACGCCACGGTCGTCGCCTACGGGCCGTCGGTCCCGGTGGCACTGGCCGCGGCGGACGCCGCCGCCGAGGACGGGATCGACCTCGAAGTGGTGGATCTGCGGACCCTGGTGCCCTTCGACGACGAGACCGTGACGGAGTCGGTCCGCCGGACCGGGCGCTGCCTGGTCGTGCAGGAGGCCCAGGGCTTCGCGGGCGTCGGCGCGGAGATCGCCGCGCGGGTCCAGGAGCGCTGTTTCCACTCGCTGTCCGCGCCCGTGCTGCGGGTCGCCGGCTTCGACATCCCGTATCCGCCGCCGAAGCTGGAGCACGCCCATCTGCCCGGCGTCGACCGCGTCCTCGACGCCGTCGACCGTCTGCAGTTCGCCGACGAGCCGGACACCCGGCACCTGCCGCAGGGGGCGGTCGCATGACCACGGCGACACGGCACGAGCAGCTGTTCCGGCTGCCCGACCTCGGCGAGGGACTGACCGACGCGGAGATCATCGACTGGAAGGTCGCCGTCGGAGACACGGTGACGATCGACCAGATCGTGGTCGAGGTGGAGACCGCCAAGGCCGCGGTCGAGGTCCCGGTCCCCTACGCGGGCACCGTGCTGCGGCTGCACGCCGAGGCGGGCTCGGCGCTGGGCGTCGGCGAACCGCTGATCACCATCGGGGGTCCGGCGGACGACTCGCACCGAGGGCCGCTCGGCGGCGCCGCCGAGCGGTACCGCCAGGAGGAACAGGCCGGATCCGGCAATGTGCTGATCGGCTACGGCACTGGTCACGAACCGGCACCGCGCCGTCGCCGCCGACGAGGAGTGACCGCGTCGACGTCAGCGGCGACCGTGGCGGCAGGCGGCCCCGGCCCCACCACCGCAGGGCCGACCGGACCGCTCGCCCCCCGGGTCATCTCACCCCTCGTGCGGAGAATGGCCCGGGACCACGGCATCGACGTCTCCACGCTGGCACCTTCCGGTCCCGCGGGAGTCGTTCTGCGACGCGATGTGGAACAGGCCGTGGCGCAGGCCGGGCCGGCCCCGACGGAGCCCGCCGCGGGTGGTCCCGTGCGCATCCCGCTGCGGGGCGTGCGCCGGGCCGTGGCGGACAAGCTCTCGCGCAGCCGGACCGAGATACCCGACGCCACCACCTGGGTCGACGTGGACGCAACCGGACTGCTGCGGGCCAAGAAGGCCCTGGAGGCCGCCGAACCCGGCCGCCGTGTCGGACTGCTCGCGCTGCTGGCCCGGATCTGTGTCGCCGGTCTGCGCCGCTACCCCGAGCTCAACTCCGCGGTCGACACCCGACAGCAAGAGATCCTGCGCTTCGACGAGGTGCACCTCGGCTTCGCCGCCCAGACCGAACGCGGGCTGGTGGTGCCGGTCGTCCGGGGCGCTCATCGGCTGACGACCGTACAACTGGCAGCGGAACTCGCCCGGTTGACCGAGCTGGCCCGGACCGGAACCCTGCCGCCCGACCGGCTGACCGGCGGAACCTTCACCCTCAACAACTACGGCGTGTTCGGCGTCGACGGGTCGACCCCCATCATCAACCACCCCGAGGCGGCCCTCCTCGGCGTGGGCCGCATCGTCGACAAGCCCTGGGTGGTCGACGGCACCCTCGCCGTACGCAGGGTCACGCAGCTCTCGCTCACCTTCGACCACCGGGTCTGTGACGGTGGAGTGGCCGGCGGGTTCCTCCGCTTCGTCGCCGACTGCGTGGAGCGGCCGGACATCCTCCTCGCCGACGTCTGACGCCTCCATCTCCTCCCTCTGCCTCTCCCTCCCCTTTCTCTGCCTGAGCCCACTGCACCCATCTACCGACCGAACGTTCGGCCTGGAGCTTTCATGTCCACCGACCATCACCCCGACTACTTCGCCCGCCACGCGGATCTGCTGCACAAGGCCGCGGAACGCACCGCCGACCGCGGCTACTGGACGCCGTACCCGGAGATCCCGAGCGACTCCGCGTACGGAAAGGGCGCGGCCGAGCAGGGCGAGGCCGCCTTCCGCGCCCTCCTGGACCGCCCTTTCCCGCTCGACGGGCACCCCACGACCGGCACCGTCCGCGCCACCGAGACGTCGCCCTACGGCTTTCCCCTCGGCGTCAGCTACCCCCATCTGGCGCCCGAGGCCGCCGTGGCCACGGCCAAGGCGGCCGCCACGGCCTGGCGTGCCGCGAGCCCCGACACCAGGGCCGGCGTCGCGGCCGAGATCCTGGCCCGGCTGAACGCGGCCGGCTTCGAGATCGCCCACGCCGTCCAGCACACCACCGGCCAGCCCTTCGTGATGGCGTTCCAGGCGGGCGGCCCGCACGCCCAGGACCGCGGGCTGGAGGCCAACGCCCGCCAGGCCGCCGTACACACGGAGAAGGCGGGGCTCAACACGATCGTCGTCGACTCCACGGACGACTACGCCGGTCTGCTGCGCAACCTCGCGTTCTCGCTGTCGCTCTACAGCGGCCAGATGTGCACCACCCCGCAGAACATCCTGGTGCCCGGCGACGGCTTCCCCACCGACCAAGGGCCGCGCACGGCCGACGAGTTCGCCGCCGATCTGGGTTGCGCGCTGGACGATCTGCTCGCCGACCCGGCCCGCGCCGCCGCCACCCTCGGAGCGATCGTCAACGGCACGGTCCTCGCGCGTCTGGAGGAGGCGGCGGTCCTGGGCCGCACCGCCCACCCCTCACGGGCCGTACGGCACCCTGACCATCCGGACGCCGTAGTGCGCACCCCGCTGGTGGCCCGGCTGGACGCGGAGACCGACGAGAAGACGTACACGAGCGAGTGGTTCGGGCCGGTCTCCTTCGTCATCGCCACCGACGGCACCGCGCACTCCCTGCGCGTCCTCGACGACACCGTACGGAGCCACGGCGCGCTCACCGCCTGTGTGTACACGACGGACCAGGGCGTGCTGGCGGCGGCGCGCGCGACGGCCCTGGCAGCCGGGGTGCATCTGTCGGAGAACCTGACCGGGGACGTCTTCCCCAACCAGTCCGCCGCCTTCAGCGACTTCCACGGCACATCGGCCAACCCGGCCGCCAACGCGACCCTGACCGACCCGGCGTTCGTCCACAGCCGGTTCTGCGTCCTGCAGTCCCGCCGTCACTCCACCGCGGAGGAACACGACCATGTCCGATGAGGTCTATCTGATCGACGGGGCCCGCACCCCGCTGGGCCGCTACCGCGGAGCCCTCGCCTCCGTACGCCCCGACGACCTGGCCACCCTCGTCGTCGCCGAGGCGGTACGGCGCTCCGCCGTCCCGGCCGAAGCCGTCGACGAGGTGATCCTCGGCGCCGCCAACCAGGCCGGCGAGGACAACCGCAACGTGGCCCGCATGGCGGCGCTGCTGGCGGGTCTGCCGGACCACGTGCCCGGATACACCGTCAACCGGCTGTGCGCGTCCGGCCTGACGGCCGTGGCCTCCGCCGCGCAGACGATCCGGGCCGGTGAGGCCGACCTGGTCGTGGCGGGCGGAGCGGAGTCGATGACCCGCGGACCCTGGGTGATGGCCAAGCCGGGCACGCCCTGGGCCCGGCCCCCCGAGGTGCACGACACGCCCCTCGGCTGGCGGTTCACCAACCCGCGCTTCTCCGCCGGGACCACCGTGTCGATGGGCGAGACCGCCGAGGAGGTCGCGAGCCTGGACGGCATCACCCGCCGGGAGGCCGACGCCTTCGCGCTGCGCAGCCATCAGCGGGCCGTGGCCGCCCAGGAGGCGGGCCGGTTCGACCGGGAGATCGTCCCGGTTCCGGTGAAGGACGGCGAGGTCACCCGCGACGAGGGTCCCCGGCCGACCACCACACTGGAGAAGCTGGGCGCGCTGCGGACCTCCTTCCGCGGCGACGGGATCGTCACCGCGGGCAACTCCTCCCCGCTGTCCGACGGGGCGGCCGCCCTGGTGGTGGCCGGCGCGGCGGCGGTCGAACGCCATGGGCTGATCCCCCGGGCCCGCGTCGTCACCGCCGCCTCGGCCGGGGTCGAGCCCCGCCTCATGGGGCTGGGCCCCGTGCCGTCCACCACGAAGGCCCTGGAGCGGGCGGGCTGGAAGGCCGAGGACCTCGACGCGGTCGAGCTGAACGAGGCGTTCGCCTCCCAGTCGCTCGCGGTGATCCGCAGGCTCAAGCTCGACGAGGACCGGGTCAACGCCGACGGCGGTGCCATCGCCCTCGGCCACCCCTTGGGCTGCTCCGGCGCCCGCATCCTGCTCACCCTGCTGGGCCGGATGGAACGCGAGGGCGGCCGCCGGGGCCTGGCGACCATGTGTGTGGGCGTAGGGATGGGCGTGTCGATGCTGGTCGAACGCGTATGAGCGCGATCAGCCGCACCTCGTACGACACCCTGCTCGTCGAGCGGCGCGCGGACCGTGTCGTCGTCACCCTGCACCGTCCCGAGTCCCGCAACGCCATCAGCGGCTGCATGATCTCCGAACTGCACGAGGTGTGCGCGGAGTTGGAACGCGACCCCAGGCTGCTGCTGATCACCGGGCACGGCGGGGTGTTCGCCGGGGGCGCCGACATCGCCGAACTGCGCGCACGGGGCCGGGAGGAGGCCCTGCGAGGCATCAACAGCCGCCTGTTCGAGCGGGTCCGCGCACTGCCCATGCCCACCGTGGCCGCGGTGCCCGGCTGGGCACTGGGCGGCGGCGCCGAACTGGCGTACGCGTGCGATCTGCGGATCGCCGGGCCGGACGCGGTCTTCGGCAACCCCGAACCGGGGCTGGGGATCCTGGCCGCCGCCGGTGCGTGCCGGCGGCTGCCCGAACTGGTCGGCGTGTCGGTGGCCAAGCAGATCCTGCTCGCCGGGCGCACCCTCGACGCCGAAGCCGCACGCGCCTGTGGACTGGTCATCGACGTCGTCCCGGCGGACCGGCTGGCCGACGAGGCCCATGCCCTGCTCGACCGCATGGCCCGCTCCTCGGCACTCGCCCTGCGGCTCACCAAGCTCGTCACCGATGCCCCGGGAGCCCATCCCGTGGCCGACGACCTCGCCCAGGCAGTGCTCTTCGAGAGCCCGGACAAGGAGGAGCGCATGACGCGCTTCCTGGAGAAGAAGGGAGGCCGGACATGACAACGGCATCAGCGCCACCCGCCGTCGTGGGGGTGATCGGCGGGGGGCGCATGGGCGCCGGTATCGCCCAGTCCTTCGCGGTCGCCGGGTCACGCGTGGTCGTCGCGGAACGCGACGGGTCCGCCGCCGGCGCCGCGACGGAGCGCATCGTCGGGGGACTTCGGCGGGCGGCCGGGCGTGGGACGCCCACCGGGGCGGCGGACGTCGACGTGGCGGACCGGATCACGGTCGTCCCCTCGGTCGGTGAACTGCCGCCCGACGCGGACCTGGTCGTCGAGGCCGTCCATGAAGACGCCTCGCTCAAGGCCGGGTTGCTCACCGCGGCCGAGGACGTGGTGCACGACGGGTGCGTGCTGGCCAGCAACACCAGTTCGCTGTCCGTCACCGAACTCGCGGCCGCCCTGAGGCTTCCAGGGCGGTTCCTGGGGATGCACTTCTTCAATCCGGTGCCCGTCTCCGCCCTCGTGGAGCTGGTCCTGGCCGCCGACACCGCCGCACCGACCCTGGCCGCGGCGGTCCGCTGGACGCACGCGCTCGGCAAACAGGATGTCGTCGTCAAGGACTCCCCCGGGTTCGCCAGCAGCCGCCTCGGCCTCGCCCTCGGCCTGGAGGCGATCCGCATGGTCGAGGAAGGGGTCGCCGATCCGGAGGCCGTCGACACGGCCATGCGCCTGGGCTACCGGCACCCGATGGGACCGCTGCGTCTGACCGACGTGGTGGGACTCGACGTACGGCTCGCCATCGCCGAACACCTGCACAAGACGCTCGGGGAACGGTTCGCCCCGCCCCGGCTGCTGCGCGAGAAGGTCGCCCGCGGAGAACTGGGCCGCAAGACCGGTCAGGGGTTCTACCGATGGTGAACGACGACGACACGACCGCTCAGGCGGACCGCGCGCACGGAGTGGCGTACGAGGTCACCGACGGTGTCGCGATCCTCGAACTGCGGGGCTCCGGCAGCGGCAACGCGTTCGACGCGCACCTGCGCGGCGCACTCCTCCAGTCCGCGCGCCGCCTGACGACGGACACCACACGCGGTGTCCGGGCGGCCCTGCTCACCGCGCGCGGACAGCACTTCTGCGTCGGGCAGGACCTCCGCGAGCACGCCCGACTGCTGGAAACCGCTCCGGCGACGGCCTTCGCGAACCTGCCCGACCACTTCAACCCGCTGGTGAAGGAGCTCAACGGGCTGAGTGTGCCGCTCGTCGTGGCCGTCGAGGGCGCCTGTGTGGGCGCGGGGCTCGGCATCGCCCTCTGCGGCGACGTGCGCGTGGCCGGCGAGAGCGCCCGCTTCGCGACCGCCTTCGGCAACCTCGCGCTGGCCTCCGACTCGGGTGTCGCCCGCGCCCTGGTCCGTCAGCTCGGCCCGTCCAGGACCAGCGGGCTCATGCTGCTCGGCGACCGGTTCTCCGCGCGGGAGGCCGCGGAATGGGGGCTGGTGCACCGGGTCGTGCCGGACGGCTCCGCCACGGCCGAAGGACTGACCCTCGCCCGTCGCCTCGCCGAGGGCCCCACCGCCGGGTACCGCGAGACCAAGGCGCTGCTGCGGTCGGCGGGGACCTCGACACTGCCGGCCACGCTGGAACGCGAGGCGGTCGTCCAGCGCCGTCTCGGCGCCACCGACGACCACCACGAGGCCGTCGCCGCGTTCCTGGAGCGCCGCGCCCCGCGCTTCCGCGGGCACTGACCGCACCCACGACCCGGCCCCCGCACCTCCGCACCTCCGCACCTCCCGTCCTCACCTGCCAGAGCTTCGCCGCCTCCGACACCCTCACGGTCGACTTCGACAGCTGAGGTACTGGAGCAGCCGTCGTCAGCCGTCGGCACCCGTGAGCTGCTTCCGGTACGGCCTCACCGCGCGGCGCGCTATGGCGAAACGGTGGGTCTCCGAGGGGCCGTCGTAGATCCGGAAGGGCCGTACCTCCCGGAACAGCCGGGCGAGTGGGGCGTCGGCGGCCGAGATGCCGAGGGCTCCGCAGATCTGCACCGCCCGGTCGACCACCCGGTTCACCGCCTCCGCCACGAAGGTCTTGGACACCGAGGAGAGCTGGGAGGCCGCGGCGGAGCCGGTGTCCAACTCCCATGCCGTCCGCAGGATCAGGGCGCGGCTCGCCTCGATGTCGATCTCGGAGTCGGCCAGCATCTGCTGGACCATGCCGAGATCTCCGAGTGCCGAGCCGAACGCCATCCGGCTCCCGGCCCGCTCCAATGCGATGTCCTGGGCGCGGCGGGCCGCTCCCAGCCAGCGCATGCAGTGGGTCAGCCGGGCGGGACCGAGCCGTATCTGGGCGCCCTCGAAGCCGTGGTCCACGGCGCCCAGTACCTGCTCCTCCCCCACCACGCACCCGTCGAAGACGATCTCGCTGTGCCCGGCGAAGAGCGACTCGTCGAGGGTCTCGATCGTCCGGACGAGGCGCATGCCGGGGGTGTCGGCGTCCACCAGGAACATGGTGGCGCCGCCCGGGTCGCCCGGGCTGCCGGAGGTGCGGGCCATGACGATGGTGAAGCCGGCTCCCTGGGCCCCGGTGATGAACCACTTGCGCCCGTCGATGCGCCAGCCGCCCGGCACCCGGGTCGCGGTGGTCCGCAGCAGACGGGGATCGGCACCCGCCCCCGGAGCCGGTTCGGTCATGGCGAAGCAGGACCGTGACTCGCCCGCGGCGAGCGGACGCAGATACGTCTGCTTCTGCTCTTCGGTGGCCACCTTCTCCAGCAGGTGCATGTTGCCTTCGTCCGGGGCCGCGCAGTTCAGCGCCAGCGGCCCGAGCAGCGAGTAGCCCGCCGCTTCGAACACCACCGCCTGGCCGCGCAGGTCGAGCCCGTGGCCGCCCCAGCGCTTCGGTACGTGCGGGGCGAACACACCCGCGTCACGGGCGGCTTTCTGCAGGCTCTCCCGCACCGCCTCGGGGGCGTCGTGCACCGACCCGCCGCATTCACGCTCGGCCGGGACGACCACCTCACGCACGAACTCCGCGGTGGCTTGGGCAAGTTGGGCGACTGCCGGATCGACATCGAACTGGATGGGCACGGGACCTCCCGCCGACGGGCGTACGGGCATCGTCAACCGACGCCTCCTAGAAACTGTATAGCGTGTTTAGTATCTTGCCCGGAAGCCCCGGCGACGGGAAGACGACGGGAGAGACACCCATGAGCCCGACCGCGAGTACCGGCCCGGTCCGTACGGTCCGCCATCCCGACGGCGTCGTCGAGCTGAGGCTGGACGATCCCGGCCGCGGGAACGCCCTCGATCTCGGCACCGCCGAGGCACTGCGGGACAGCGCCGAGGAGGTGGCCGCTGACCCGGGGGGCGCGGTCCTGCTGAGGACGACCGGCGGCAGCTTCTGCGTGGGCGGCGACCTGCGCGCGTTCGCCGGCCGCGGCACGGAGACCGGCGCCTATGTGCACGCCGTGGCGAGCGCCGCACACGCCGCGATACAGATCCTGTACGAGCTGCCGGTGCCGTTGGTGACCGCCGTGCGCGGGGCCGCCGCGGGCGGCGGGATCGGCCTGGCCCTCGTGGGCGACATCGTCCTGGCGGCCCGGTCCGCGCGGTTCCGGCTCGCCTACACCGCGATCGGACTCACGCCGGACTGCGGGGCTTCGTGGTTCCTGCCCCGCCTGGTGGGCCCCCGCAGGGCGGCGGAGCTGATCCTCACCAACCCGGTTCTGACCGGCGACGACGCCGAACGGTGGGGCCTGGTCTCCCGGTCGGTGCCGGACGCGGAACTGGACGGCACCGCCCACCGCACGGCGGCCGACCTGGCCGCCGGCGCCGGTGACGCGCTGCGCGCGGCGAAGGGACTGCTGCGGCTGGACACCGGTGAGGATCTGCGCCGCCACCTCACCGAAGAGGCCCGGTCGATAGCCGCCCTCGCGGACGGCCCGGACGCACAGGACCGCATGGCGTCGTTCCTCACGGCGAAAAGTGTTTCTTGAGTCCCTCTTCACTAACCAGGCTGCCGAGGCGTAACCTCCGGGCAACACAGAACCGAGCAAAAGGTGTGGCGATGCAATCTGCTGCCGTGGACCTTCCGGACGCGTCCGACGAGCCCCTCACCGAAGCCGTCGTCGACCTCGTTCTGCGTGGCATGTGGCGTGGCCGCCCGGACTCCGAGTACCGGCCGCTGGCCGACGCCGGGCTGGCGACGGTGAAGGGGCCGGTGGTGCTGCCGACCGAGCGGGCCAGGATCTCCGTAGCGCGGTTGCTGCGGGTTCCCGCCGGCTCCGAGCAGGAGGAGCGGATCACCGCGGCGTACGAGGCGTTCCTGCCGGTCAACCGGAAGATCCGGGATGTGTGCACGGCATGGCAGTGCCGCCCCGACGGCACCGCCAACGACCACTCCGACGACGTCTACGACGCCGGGGTGCGCGAGTCGCTGGAAGACGTGCACGAGGCCATCCAGCCCGTGCTGCGCAGGCTCGATCGGGTGCTCGCGGGCAGCGGGCAGTACCTGTCGGCCCTGGAGGACGCCCTCGACCGCTTCGACGACGGCGCGCCGGAGTGGCTGGCCTCACCGCTGTGCGACTCGTACCACACCGTGTGGATGCGGCTGCACCAGGAACTGCTGCTCGTGCTGGGCATCAGCCGGGCCGAGGACGAGGCCCGTGAAGAGGAACTCGTGACGAGGGGGCGGGGGTGAGCGTCACCGACCGCGAGGCCGGCCTCCCCGCACCGTCCGAGGCACGGGCACCCCTCGCCCCGTCCGAGGCACCTCTCGCCCCGTCCGGCAGCCCCGGGCATCCCGGACGGACCCTGGTGCCGTACGGGCAGGGACGCATCCGGGGCCTGGACGCCGGCGAGCTGGGCGCCCACGGCGCCGCGATGGACGGGCTGGTGGCCCTCGGGCTGCCGGTCGTGCCCGGGCTCACCGTGCCCGCCGCCTCCGCCGCGTCGCTGTGCGAGGCCGCCACCGCCGAAGCCGCCGTGGACCTCGTCGAACAGCTCTCGGGCCGGCGGATCGGGGACGCGGCCCGGCCGCTGCTGCTGCGCCTGTCGGCGAGCGCGCCGACCGAGATCGCCGGACTGCCGCCCGACCTTGCCTGCCTCGGCGTTGCCCCGGACACGGCCGACGCCCTGTGCGCCGTCATCGGGCGGGCGGACGCCCTGCACGAGGTGTGGGCCGCCACCGTGCGCGTGATCGCCGAACACGCCCTGGACGTTCCCGGCGCGCTGCTCGACGACGCCCTCCTGGACACACCGCAGCCGGGAGAACGGGTCGAGGTGCTGCTGTCCCTGGTGGCGGAGCACGGCTCCCGGCCCTTCCCCGACGACCCGGCGCAACAGCTGGCGCTCGCCGCCCGCGCCCTGCTCTCCCGGTGGGACTCGCCGCGTGCCCGCAGGTCCCGCCGAGCCCAGCGCCTCCCCGCCGACCTGGCCCTCGCCCTGCATGTGCAGGCCCTGCGCATCGGCCCGGCCGACCACTCGGGCTACGGTACGGCGGTCAGCCGCGATCCCGAGACCGGACGTCTGTCCCCGCACGGCTCCTTCTTCCGCGGGGTGCGCCGCAGCGCCCCGCCGCCGCACTCCGGTGAACCGCTGGACAAGCTCACGGGCGGCACCGCGCTGCTGGAGCACTCCCTGCTCACCCTGGAGCGGCATCTGCGCGCGCCGGTCTCGGTCGACTTCGAGGTGCGCGACGACGAGATCTCCCTGCTCGCCGCCTCCGCCCAACTCCGCCCGCCGCTGCGGGCGTCGGTGTGCCTGGCCGCGGACCTCGCGCGGGGCGGGGCGCTCGGCCACGAGGAGGCCGTCCGGCGGATCACCCCCGGGCAGGTGCAGGAGCTGCTCCACCCCCAACTGCGGCTCACCGGCGGGGAGGAACTCCTCGTCCGGGGCCTGCCCGCGTCGCCCGGAGCGGCGACCGGGACGGTGGCGCTCTCCAGCGAGCGGGCCCTCGAACTGGCCGGGGACGGCACCCGGGTCGTGCTGGTGGCGGCCGAGACGACACCGGCTGACGTGCCCGGCATGCTGGCCTCCGCCGCCGTGCTCACCGGCAGCGGCGGCATCGCCTCGCACGCCGCCGTGGTCGCGCGGGGCGCCGGCAAGCCCGCCGTGTGCGGTGCCGAGGGGCTGCGCGTGGACCGGGCGGCCGGGACGGTCCGCTTCGGGGAGCGCCTGGTGCGCGAGGGCGACCCGATCTCCCTGGACGGCCGTACCGGCGCCGTCTACGCGGGCACGCTGAGCGTCAGCGTCGCCGGCCCCCCGCCCGAACTGTCCACCCTGCTCACGTGGGCGGACAACCTGCGCCGACTGGGCGTGCGGGTCAACGCCGACACGGCCGCCGAGGTGGAGACGGCCCTGGCCCTTGGCGCGGAGGGCGTCGGGCTGTGCCGTACGGAGCACCAGTTCCTCGGCGAGCGGCTGCCGCTGATCCGGCGGGTCCTCCTGGCCGCCGACCCGACCGCCCGGGACGAGGCCCTGGTGGCGCTGGAACGCGCCCAGCATGAGGACTTCACCGCGCTGCTGGCCGCCGTGGGCAACCGCCCGGTCACCGTGCGCCTGCTGGACGCCCCGCTGCACGAGTTCCTGCCCGCCCCCGGCGAGGCCCTGGACGCGGCCGAGGAGCAGCGGGCCGCCGCACTGCGCGAGGCGAACCCGATGCTCGGACTGCGCGGGGTGCGGCTGGCGCTGCTGCACGAGCGGCTCTACCCGGCGCAGGCCGAGGCACTCTTCACCGCCTGGGCCGATGTCGCCGCCACCGGGATCCGGCCGGAGCTGGAGGTGAT
The DNA here is from genome assembly GCF_040605395.1 of Streptomyces sp. NPDC005648. Taxonomy (NCBI): domain Bacteria; kingdom Bacillati; phylum Actinomycetota; class Actinomycetes; order Kitasatosporales; family Streptomycetaceae; genus Streptomyces; species Streptomyces sp. NPDC005648. The sequence goes on from NZ_JBEXCS010000014.1 coordinate 125,308, forward strand.
GATCCCGCTCGTCAGTCTGCCGGAGGAACTGGCCGCCGCGGCCGGGTACGTACGCGGTGCCGCCGAAGCGGTCGCCGCCCGCACCGGGGTGGCGGTCCCCTACCGGCTCGGCACGATGATCGAGACCCCGCGCGCCGCGCTGCTGGCCGCGGAACTCGCCGAGCACGCCGAGTTCTTCTCCTTCGGCACCAACGACCTCACCCAGCTCACCTATGGGTTCTCCCGGGACGACGTCGAACGCCAGGTGCTCGCCTCCTACCAGGAACGCGGGTTCCTCACCGCCAGCCCCTTCGCCCGGCTCGACCCGCGCGGGGTGGGTGCCCTGGTCGCCCTGGCGGCCGAGCGGGCCCGGAGCGTACGGCCCGGCATCAAGCTGGGCGTGTGCGGTGAGCACGGCGGTGACCCCGAGTCGATCGCGTTCTGCGACGGCCTCGGCCTCGACTACGTCTCGTGTTCCGCGCACCGCGTGCCGGTGGCCCGGATGGCGGCCGCGCACAGCGCGCGGCGCGCACGCGACGACTCCAGCGGGAGCACACGATGACGAGCACCGTGACCGAGACCGACGGCACAGCGCTGTCGGACACCGAACTGGAAGACCTCCGCGAGACCGTCCGCGCGGTGTGCGCGGACGCCGGCGGCACCGCCGCGGTACGCCAGCTGTCCGAGGAGGCCCCCGGCGTCGACGCCGGGCTGTGGGACACCCTCGGCCGGCAGGTCGGCCTCGCGGCGCTCGGCCTGCCCGGGTCGGCGGGAGGCATCGGCGGCCTGGCCGGGATCGCCGCCGTCTGCGAGGAGTTGGGCCGGACCCTGGCACCGGTGCCGCTGCTGTCCTCCACCGTGCTGGCCGGCCAGGTGCTGGCGGGCTGCGGCACGGCCGACAAGGCGCTGGGCAAGCTGGCGGAGGGCGTCGTACACGCCCTGGCCGTGGTCGCACCCGACGGGACATGGCGGGCCGACGCCGTGCCCGTGGGCGTCTCCTGGCAGGGCAGCGCCCCGCTTCTGGACGGCACCGCGCCGTTCGTCCTGGACGGCGCCGACGCCGAGGCCCTCGTGGTGGCCGCGACCGGCGCCGACGGCGTGGACCTCTTCCTGGCCGACCCGCGCGAGCCGGGCGTCACCGTCCGCCGGGTGCCCACCCTCGACCTCAGCCGAGGTCAGGCGATGGTCACCTTCGACGGCGCGCGGGCCCGGGCGCTGACCGCGGGCGGCGAGGGGGCGGACGTCGTCTCCCGCGCCCTGGACGTGGCCCTGGTCGCCCTGGCCGCCGAACAACTCGGCGGGGCCCAGGCCGCCTTGGACATGACGGTGGCCCATGTGCGCGACCGCACCCAGTTCGGCAGGGCGATCGGCGGCTTCCAGGCGGTCAAGCACGCCTGCGCGGACATGCTGCTCCAGGTCGAGGCCGCACGGTCGGCCGTGGTGCGCGCGGTCCGGGCGGACGGCTCACCCCGGGCGCTGGCCGAGGCCGCGGCGGTGGCGCAGGCGTGGTGCGCCGAGGCGTTCGTCTCCGTCGCCGCCGAGTGCGTACAACTCCACGGCGGAATGGGCTTCACCTGGGAGCACGACGCGCACCTGTTCTTCCGGCGCGCACAGTCCGACGCGGTGCTGCTGGGCGGCGCCGCACATCACCGGGAACGGCTGGCCGCCCTGCTGGGCTGGTGACGTGGAAGGAGGGCCGGAACATGACCACCAGACTCATCGACGAGTCGCTGTTCGAGAACGGGGAGGACCGTGAACACGCCGGCGGGGACACACCGCGTCTCGTGGGCGCCCGCTGCTCGGCGTGCGGCACCGTCGTCTTCCCCCGGCAGGACTCGTGCCCCAGGTGCGCGGACGGTGTGATGTCCGCACAGGTGCTGCCCGACAGGGGGCGGGTGTGGTCGTGGACGCTCCAGGCGTTCCCGCCGAAACCGCCGTACCGGCCGCCGGCCGACGGCTACCGGCCCTACCACGTGGGCTATGTGGACCTCGGCGAGGTGCTGGTCGAAGCGCGCCTGGCGGTACCCCGCGAGGAGATCCGGATCGGTCTGCCGGTCCGGCTCACCCTGGTGCCCGCCTACGACGGCGAGGACGGAACCAGGGTGATGACCTTCGCGTTCCGCCCGGAGTGGGACGAGGAACGAGGGGCCGGGGAGCGATGAGCCGAGCCCAAGAGGTGTACGTGGTCGGATGCGGGATGCATCCCTTCGGCCGCGACGAGAGCGTCACCGGCATGGACATGGCCGAGCGGGCGGTGCGCGAGGCGCTGGCCGACGCGGGTGTCGTCTGGGAGGACATCGGCTACGCGGCCGGCGGCTCCGACGTGTCCGGCAAGCCCGACACCCTGGTGGGCCGTCTGGGCCTGACCGGAGTGCCCTTCGTCAATGTGCAGAACGGCTGCGCGACCGGTGCCTCCACCGTGCTCGCGGTGGCCAACGCGCTGCGCGCGGGCGAGGCCTCTCTGGGCCTGGCGGTGGGCTTCGACAAGCACGAACGGGGCGCGTTCCACGTCTCCGCTGCCCGCTACGGCCTCGGCGACTGGTACGCCGAGACCGGCATGATGCTGACCACCCAGTTCTTCGCGCTGAAGACCCAGCGGTATCTGTACGAGCACCAGATGTCCGAGCGGGCGCTGGCGTTGGTCGCCGAGCGGGCCTTGCGCAACGGCTCCCAGCATCCTCTGGCGTGGCGGCGCAAACCGCTGACGGAGCGGGAGATCCTGGATTCCGCGGAGGTCAGCCCGCCGCTCACCCAGTACATGTTCTGTTCGCCCGGACAGGGCGCGGCAGCGCTGGTCCTGGCGCTCGGCGACCGGGCCTTCGACCTGTGCGAACGACCGGTCAGAATAGCGTCGTTGGCCTTCCGCACGCGGCGGTTCGGTTCGTTCGAGGTGTTCTCTCCGTGGCTGCCGCCAGGACCCCACCGCAGCCCCAGCGTCGACGCGGCGGAGGCTGCCTTCCGCACGGCGGGCGTACGACCCGCTGACGTACAGGTCGCGCAGCTTCAGGACACGGACAGCGGCTCGGAGTTGATCCATCTGGCGGAGACCGGACTGTGCGGCCACGGCGAGCAGGAGGAACTGCTGGCCACGGGCGCCACCGATCCCACGGGCCGGATACCGGTCAACACCGACGGCGGCTGTCTGGCCGGCGGGGAGCCCGTCGGCGCCTCCGGGCTGCGTCAGTTCCACGAGGTCGTACGACAGCTGCAGGGCCGGGCGCCCGGCGCGCAGGTACCGGGCGCGCCCCGGGTGGGCTTCACCCATGTGTACGGGGCGCCCGGGATCAGCGCCTGCTCGGTCCTGACGGTGTGAGAGGCGGCGGGCAGGGGATGCGGGACGGCGGCAGAACCGCGCTGGTGACCGGCGGAGCACGCGGAATCGGGCTGGAGATCGGCCGGCAGCTCACCGGCCGGGGACTGCGCGTCCTGGTCGGGGCGCGCGAGCGGACGGCCGCCGAGGAGGCCTGCCGCACCGTCGGCCCGGCGGCCCTGCCGCTGGTCCTGGACGTGACCTGCGCGAAGAGCGTCGTCGCAGCGGTCCGTGAGGCACGGGAGCTGACCGGCGGGATCGACGTCCTGGTGAACAACGCGGGTGTGTCCCTGGACGGGGATCCGCGGCCCCCGTATCTCGACGAGGACATCCTGCGGGCGACCCTGGACACCAACCTCACCGGCGCCTGGCGCGTGGCGGAGGCCGTCGTCCCGGGCATGGTGGAGGCGGGCTACGGCCGCATCGTGAACGTCACCAGCTCCTACGGCTCGCTGGCCCTGATGGACTCCGGCCGGCACCCCGCCTACCGGATCTCCAAGACCGCGCTCAACGCCCTCACCCGCATGCTCGCGGCCGAACTCGCCGGCACGGGTGTGCTGGTCAACGCCGCCGATCCCGGCTGGACCCGCAGCGGCATGGGCGGCCCGTCCGCCCCGCGCGGGCCGGAGGAGGGGGCGGACACCCCGGTCTGGCTGGCGACGCTTCCCGACGGCGACGCGACGACGGGCGGGCTGTTCGCCGACCGCAGACCACTGCCCTGGTGAACCCTCTCAAGGTCCTTCACCGAACCCTGTCAGGTCCGTGAGGTCGCCTTCTTCTCGGGCCTCTCCTGCCCCGCCGCCGTCTCCTCGGCCGCGACGATACGCAGCGCCAGCTCCCTGACCGCCTGCAGGACGGCCCGGGAGGGCAGCCGGGACAGCGGTCCTCCCTCCGCCCGCAACGCGGTGACCAGCATGGTCGTACTGATGAGGGTGCGGACGGCGAGCGCCTGTCCCGCGTGCCGGGCCTTCGCCGCGCGGGGGCTGCGCGTGCTGCCCTCGGGCAGGTAGTCGTAGCCACGCTGGATGTGCCGCTGCTCGAACTCGTCCCGCAGGACCTTCACGCTGCCGTTGGCGGAGGCGACCTGGACCTGGTAGAGCCGGGCCTCGTCCGGGTTCTTCTCCACCCACTCCCATACGGCGTCGATGACGCGCACCAGGCCCTCCGCGTCACCCGGCTCGGACTCGGGCCGGGCCGCCTCCACGACGGCGTTCAGCTGGTCGAAGACCCGGCGCATGGCGAGTTCGAGCAGTTCCTCCTTGCCGTCGAAGTGGTAGTAGACGGCCGTGGGGACCACCTCGGCCTCGTCGGCGATGTCCTGGATGCTCGTCTCCGCGAATCCGTTGCGGCCGAAGACCCGTACGGCGGCGGCGATGATGTGCTGCCGCCGCGAGGGCCGGTGGGCGGGCTGCTTGCCGTTCTTGGTGGTGGCCATCCTGCTCCCTGCCCGCTGCCGTCAGTCCGCACCGTGTTCTCCGGTACTGACCATTGTATCCAGTAACTCCGACCCGCCGACGGCACAACTCCTGCTGCACACCGGCCTCCGGCGGGCTCGGCTCCCGGCATACTTGACACCATGACGACATCCGGACCCCGCGCCGCCCACCGCCCCTCGCGCAAGCAGTGGGTGATCGAGGCGGCCACGGAGTTGTTCGCCACCCAGCCGCCGGACGAGGTGACCGTGGCCGACATCGCCTCTCGCGCGGAGATGACCTCGGCCGCGGTGTACTACCACTTCTCCTCCAAGGACCAGGTCCTGGCGGAGGCCATGCGGGCGTTCGCGGCGGCGCTGCGCGAGCAGCTGCAGTCGATCACGGAGGCCCAGGAGCCCGGCTCGCACACCGGAGCGGCGATCACCGCACTGCTGGCGTGGATGGCCGAGAACCGGTCCGCCGCCACCGTGTTCTTCGTGTCGTCGGCCGGGATGAGCCAGGAGGCGGAGGCACTGCGTCAGGAGAGCCGTACGCAGTTGCTGGAGGAGCTGGTGCGGCTGGTGCGCAAGGCCCGCGCGTCCGTCTCCGACGCCGAGGCGGCGGTGAACGGCCTGGGCCTGCTGGCACTGCTGGAGACCGCGGCGACCTCGCAGGTCCGGGGCGACGACGTCTACCGGTCGCTGGGGCACCGCTCGTTCGTCCGCGAGGTCGGCGATCTCGCGGAGCGGATCGCCGACCCGGCCCGGTAGACCCGGGATCACACCAGCAGACGCAGGGGCTTGCTGAGCAACTCGCCGACCGTGCGCAGATACTCGGCGGCGGGCGCGCCGTCGACGGCACGGTGGTCGAAGGTGAGGCTCAGGGTGAGGACCCGGGTCCGCAGCGGCCGGTCGTCCACCCACTCGACACCGTCCCTGAGCCTGCCCACCCCGAGGATGCCGACATTGCCGGGGTTGATCACCGGGGTGAAGAAGTCGACGCCGTATCCGCCGAGCGAGGTGACCGTGAAGGTCGCCCCTTCCAGCTGTGTGAGGGAGATCCGGCCCTCGCGCGCGGCCTGTGCCAGCTCCTTCGCCCGGCGGGCGATCTCATGCAGCGGCAGCGCCGCCGCGTCCTCGATCACGGGGACCATGAGGCCGCCCGGTACGGCCACCGCGAAGCCCAGGTGGATGCCGTCGAGCAGATGGATGCCGTCGTCCAGGACCGTCGCGTTGAGCAGCGGGTGCTCGCGCAGGGCCAGGGCGGCGGCCTTCAGCACGAAGTCACCCAGGCTGGGCACCGGCAGTTCGCCGTCGGCCCACTCCTCCTTGAGCCGCTCCCTGAGGGAGACCACGGCGTCCATCCGCACCTCGTAGCCGTGCGTCAGCTGTGCCATCTCCTGGAGGCTGGCGTGCATCCTGCGGGCGATGGTGCCGCGCATCCCGGTGAGGGGGAGGACGTCGCCGGGCTGGGGAGCCGCGTTCCGGCGCACGGGGGCAGTGGAGTCGTGCGGGGCGGACGGTGCCGCGTCGAGGTCGGAGCGTCGGATCCGGCCGCCCGGGCCCGTGCCGTTCACCCCGGACAAGTCGATGCCGCGTTCCTTCGCCAGCTTGCGGACGAGGGGCGAGGAGGCCGCGCCGTCCTGCGGGGCGGGCGCGGCGGAGACACCGTGGTCGCCGGAGACACCGTGGTCGGCGGGGAGCGCCGCGAAGAACTCCTCCACGTCCTCGGAGACGATCCGGCCGCCCGGTCCCGTCCCGCGTACGGCGGTGAGGTCGACGCCGACGGCCGCGGCGACCCGGCGGGCGTACGGCGAGGACAGGAGCCTGCCACCGGTGCCGGCGGAGGCGGGGGCCACATCGGTACCGCCGAGGGCGGCCGGGGCACCCGCGCCCACACCGCCGTCCGGGGCAGCGACGACGTTCGTAACGGCCGTGTCCCGGTCAGTGCCGGAGCCGGTGGGCGTCGGTGCGCCCGGTGCCTCCGGTGGCTGTTCGCCCTCGGCCAGCAGCCAGCCGATGAGGGTGCCCGCCGGCACCGTGGCCCCGGCCGGGACCACCGGGTGGAACAGCCCTCCGGCCTCCGCCTCGACGTCCACGTCGACCTTGTCGGTGGCCAGCCTCAGCAGCGAGTCGCCCTCGGCGACGGCCGCGCCGACGGGCACCAGCCATTCGTCGATCGTGCCTTCCTGCATGGTCAGGCCGATCTTCGGCAGCAGAACCTCGACCGCCACGTCCGTCACGACCTTTCGAGGAGGCGCCGGCACCCCTGGGCGATGCGGGCGCGGTCGGGCACGTACGCCTTCTCCAGGACCGGTGAGAAGGGCACCGGGGAGAAGGGGGCGCCGATGCGCAGGACCGGCGCGTCCAGGTAGTCGAAGACCACGTCCTGGATCTGGGCGGCGATCTCCGCCCCGAGCCCGCCGAAGGTGACGGCCTCGTGCACCACCAGCACCCGGTTGGTGCGCCGGACGGAGTCGAACATCGTCTCCGTGTCCAGCGGCTGCACGGTACGGGGGTCGATCACCTCTATCTCCACGCCCTCGGCGGCGAGTTCGTCGGCCGCCGCGAGGGCCTCGCCCACCATGCGGCCCAGCGCGATCACGGTGACGTCGGAGCCCTGCCGCGCGGTGTGCGCCTGCCCCAGCGGGATGCCGTAGATCTCCTCGGGCACTTCGCCGGTGCTGCCGAGCAGCACCTTGTTGAGCATGACGACGGTGGGATTGTCGTCCCTGATGGCCGAGACCGTCAGGCCCTTGGCGGTGTACGCGTCGCACGGCATCACCACCTTGAGGCCGGGCACATGGGCCAGCCACGCCTCCAGGCTCTGGCTGTGCTGGGCCGCCGCGCCGAGGCCGGCTCCGGAGGCGGTGGTGATGGTGAGCGGCACGGACAGCGCGCCGCCGAACATGTACTTCATCTTCGCGGCCTGGTTGACGATCTGGTCGAGGCAGACACCGATGAAGTCCATGAACATCAGGTCGACGACGGGGCGCAGGCCCCGGGCGGCGGCGCCCACGCCGAGGCCGACGAGGGCGGCTTCGGAGATCGGCGTGTCGATCATGCGCCGAACTCGTCGAGCAGGTTGTCGAACATGCGGAACACGCCGCCGTATCCGGCCACGTCCTCGCCCGCGACGAAGACGTTCTCGTCCTCGCGCATGGCCTGTGCGAGCCCCTCGTTGAAGGCCTTGACGTAGGTGAGCTTGCGCGTGGCAACGACGGGTGACTCGGTGGTGGTGGTCATGGCGGTCATCCCGAGTAGACGTTGAGCAGGAGGTCGGCGGGGTCGGGCAGCGGGCTCGCCTCGGCGTGGGCGATGGCTTCGGCGATCTCCTCGCGTGTGCGCTGCCATACGTCGTCCAGTTCCGCGCGGGTGGCGGTGCCGTCGGCGAGGGCCCGGGTCTCGATCAGGTCGATGGGGTCGCGGGCCTTCCACTCGGCGACCTCCTCGTCCGAGCGGTAGGGGTGGCGCAGGCCCTTGACGCCCTGGTGGTCGAAGTAGCGGTAGGTCTTGGCCTCGATCATCATCGGGCCGGCGCCGGAGCGGGCCCGTGCGACGGCGTCGGTCGCGGCGCGGTGGACGGCGACCGCGTCCATGCCGTCGACGATCACGCTGGGCATGCCGTAGGCGGCGGCCCGGTCGGCGACGTCGGTGAGCAGCATGTGCGCGGACTGCGGGGTGAACTCGGCGTAGCCGTTGTTCTCGCAGACGAAGACCACGGGCAGGCCGAGGATGGCGGCCATGTTGGCGCCCTCGTGGAAGGCGCCGATGTTGGTGGAGCCGTCGCCGAAGAAGGTCACGGCGACGCTGTCCTCGCCCTTGTAACGGGCGGCGAAGGCGGCGCCCACGGCGATCGGGACGCCGGCCCCGACGATGCCGTTGGCGCCGAGCATGCCGCGGGTGAGGTCGTTGATGTGCATGCTGCCGCCGCGCCCGAGGCAGGCGCCGGTGACCCGGCCGTACAGCTCGGCGTACATGGCGCGGAAGCCGACGCCCTTGGCCACGGCGTGGCCGTGGCCGCGGTGGGTGGAGGTGATCTGGTCGTCGTCGCGCAGGGCCGTCATCACGCCGGCGGCGACGGCTTCCTGGCCGACATAGAGGTGCAGGAAGCCGGGGAGTTTGCCCGCCTCCATGAGTTTTCCCGCCTCGGTCTCGAACAGCCGGATGCGCACCATGCGTTCGTGCAGATCCCTGATGACCGCGGTACTGACCTGCGGGGATTTCTTCGACGCCGTAGACGCTCGTTGAGCCATCGTCCGCCCCTTCGCCCGAGGGAGGTTGCCAAGCAATCGGAGTTACTTGTGTCGGTCTACAGTAACCGGCATGCAGGCACCTTACTGAACAGCGTCTCTAATTACTACGCCCCGGACCGGGCTCGTCGCTCCGCTCGTCCACCAACTCCACGACATTGCCCTCCGGATCCGCCCAGAAGCTGATCCGCCGGCCGCCCGCGCGGACGACCGCCGGGTCCGACAGCGGCCGGGCACCCGCACCGGGCAGCGCCGCCAGGATCGGCTCCATGTCGTCGAAGTGAAAGGTGAGATACGACAGTCCCGGCCGCCCGGCGGACCAGGGCGCCGCACCTGCCGACACCGGCGCCGACCGGGGCAGGATCAACTTGACGCACCCCCCGGAGGGCACCCGCAGCCAGGCGACCGTCAGCTCGCCGCCCAGCCCCGCCGGCCCACCGACGGACTCCGGCACACGGGAGCGGCGCTCGGCACGACAGCCGATCACCTCGCAGTAGAAGCGCTCCATCAGCCCGAGGTCCCGCACCACCACACCCACCTCGAACGGCCGGGTCATGACCGACACACCCACCCCCACAGGACACCGAGCGGCGACTTCCCCACTTACTATTGACAGACCACACTAAGTCCTGTTGCAGTTTCGGACACAGCCCAGCTGTCGCGTTTGGAAGCCGGTCACCGGCTCGCGGCTGGGAGGATTGTGAGGACATCGTGGTCCAGACCAGTTCACCGGAGATTCGGGAGACAGCGCCCGAGCGCAGGTCACCGGCCTCCGCCCCGTCCACTCCCGAGTACTCGTCGTGGATCAGCCAGGACCGGTCCACCGACCCCGCGTCCGTGGCGATGCGGCGGGAGGCGGCCGAACTCGTCGAGCGCGTGATGGCGCATCATCGCGACAACACGACGCACGAGGCGGACGGCCAGTGGACGGAACCCGTGGCCAACTACCTCGACGCCGACCGCTGGCAGCGTGAGACGGACGCCGTCCACCGGAGTGTCCCGCTGCCGCTCGCGATGTCGTGCGAGCTGCCCGGGCCGAACACCTACAAGGCGATCGACGTGCTCGGCGTCCCTGTGCTGATCACACGCGACCGGCAGGGCGCCGTGCACGCGATGATCAACGCCTGCCGGCACCGGGGCGCCCGGCTCCTGGAGGCCGGATGCGGGGTGTCCAAGCGGCTCACCTGCCCGTACCACTCCTGGTCGTACGACCTGGCCGGGGAGCTGCGGGGCGTGTACGCGGAGAAGACCTTCGGCGAGGTTCCGCGCGAGGGACGCGGCCTGGTGAAGCTGCCGGCCGGGGAGCGCGCCGGGATCGTCTTCGTGTCGCTGGACCCGGCCGCCGAGCCGGACCTGGACGAGTGGCTGGGCGATCTGCAACCGCTGCTGGAGGGCCTCCGCCTGGCGGAGTGCCACCACTACGCCACCAGCGAGCTGACCAGTCCCAACTGGAAGGTCACCCTCGACGGGTATCTGGAGACGTACCACTTCGCCTCGCTGCACCCGAAGACGGTGTTCGAGACGAACCTCTCGAACATGATGGCCCACGACACCTGGGGCCCCCACCAGCGCATCGCACCCGCCCTGCGCCCGATCGCTCAGGCGAGCGAGCTGCCGCCGGACAGGCGTGACCCCGGGGACTGCGTCGGGCCCATCTACTGGCTCTTCCCGGGACTCGCGATCGCCGGCGGCTGGCGCCAGAAGATCGCCGTCTCCCTGGTGCTTCCCCGGACGGCGACCGAGTCGGTGACCCAGCAGATCATCCTGCTGCGGGAACCGGCGGTCACCGAGGAGGAACGCCAGGCCGCCGACAGGTTCGGCGCCTGGTTCCACGAGGTGGTCCGCGACGAGGACTACGCGACCACCTACGGAGTCCAGCAGGGCCTTCAGGCCCTCGCCGGGACCGACTTCGTCTTCGGACGCAACGAGCCGGGACTCCAGCACTTCCACCGCACCATTCACCAGCACCTGGACAGAGGCGCCTCAGCAGCCCCCCGAGCCGCCAGGTGAGCAACCAACAACACTCGCGGGAGAACACCATGGTGGCTACGGGCAGCCTCGACGGACGTGTCGCGGTGATCACGGGCAGCACGCGCAGCATCGGCCGCGCCATCGCCGAGGCCTTCCTGGCCGACGGCGCCACGGTCGTCATCAGCGGACGCAGCGAGATCAAGGGCAAGCAGGCCCTGGAGGAGCTGAACGCCGGGGACCGGGCCGTCTTCCATCCCTGTGACGCGAGCAGCCAGGAGGACATCGAGTCCCTGGCCGACTTCGCCGCCGAGCGGTTCGGCCGGCTCGACATCTGGGTCAACAACGCGGGCGGCACCCAGGGCTTCGCCCCCGTGCACGAGCTCAGCGACGAGGCCTGGAACCACGCCCTGGCCTTCAACCTCAACGCCTACTTCTACGGCACCCGCCGGGCCCTGCCGAAGATGCTTGCGGGCGGCTGGGGCCGGATCATCAACATCTCCTCGGTGGAGGGCAAGCAGGCCAACAAGCCGGCGATCAGCCACTACATCACCAACAAGCACGCCATCCACGGACTGACGAAGGCCACCGCCTTCGAGTACGGCACCCAGGGCATCACCTGCAACGCCATCTGCCCCGGCGCCGTCGACACCGACCTGATGCGTGCCGCAGGGCCGGCCGCCGCCGAGGCCGAGGGCATCAGCTACGAGGAATGGCTCAGCCGCTTCGCCGAGCACGCCGCGACGAAGAAGATCACCACGGTGGAGCAGATCGCGGCCGTCGCCTCGCTCCTCGCGAGCGACGCCGGAGCGGGCATCACCGGCGCGCTGATCAGCGTCGACGGCGGCACGGCGCAGTGGTAGGCGCGGGACGGACAGGGGCAGGCACGGGTACGGACAGCGGGAGAACTCCGTCATGAAGAGCTGGATCACGGACTGGCAGCGCAGTGAGCGGCTGCCGCACTACACCCGGGCCAACGCGGGCGAGACACTGCCGGACCCCGCCAGCCCGCTGGGCTGGACCCTGGTCTGGGGGCGCGGTCTGCAGGGCTGGCGACGCGGCTTCGTCGGGTTCGGCATCTACCGCGAGGAGGAGGTGGCCGGCCCCCGGCCGCCGTTCGTCGGCATGTTCGGCGGCCACTTCTACCTCAACCTGTCCCACATGCGGCTGTTCGGCATCCGGATGGGCCAGACCGCGGACCAGATCGACGCCGCCTTCGTCGGCCAGCGCTCCGACACTCCGGTGTACGTGGCGCATCCGGACGACCAGGACGAGGAGCTGACCGGCAAGGCGGGCGCGACACTCCAGCGGATGCTCGGCCAGACCGGCTTTCCCGAGGCGGATGCCGACCGGGACCGGCTGCGCGCCCTGCGCCGCTCACGACCCGATCTGACGACGCTGTCCGACGCCGAACTGGTCGCCCACGCACGGTCGTTGCTGGACGAGGTGGAGACGACCTTCCAGCGCCACGTCGAGTCGTCACTGCCCGCCTCCGTCGGACCGGCGATCCTCGGCCCGCTGTGCGCGAGCGTGGACCGCCCCGGCGCCCTGCTCGACCTGATCGGCGGTCTCGGAGACGTCGACTCCGCCTCCCCCTCGACCGGGCTGTGGACGTTGTCCCGCCAGGTCACGGCCTCGGCCGAGCTCAGCGCCCTGTTCGACCGGGGTCCGGCCGCCGTGGAACAGGCGCTCGGCACCGCGACCGGGGATGTGAAGGCGTTCCGTGACTCCTTCGAGGAGTTCCTGGCGGAGTCCGGCGACCGCGGCCCCAACGAGTGGGACATCCACGCGCTGTCCTGGGAGGCGGCACCCGTCCAGGCGCTGGCCCTGGTCGACCGGATCCGGCACAGTCCCGACGACGCCTCCCCCGCCGCCCGCCACAAGCGGCTGACGGAGGGGCGCGAGCGCACGGCCGGGGAGATCCGGGCCGCGCTGCCCGAGGAGACGCAGCCCCTGTTCGACGCCGGCATGCACGCCTCCCAGGTGTGGATCCCGGCCCGCGAGCGCACCAAGGCCAACTGCGTCACCGTCGTCAACGAGATCCGTATGGCCGTACGGGAACTCGGTCGCCGCGGCGTCGAGGCGGGGCTGTTCGCCCGGCCCGAGGACGTGATGATGCTGCTGGACACCGAACTGGACGACTATGTCGCCGCCCCGGAGTCCTTCGGCCCGGTGATCGCCCAGCGGCTCGAGGAGTACGCGGGACTGTACGACCTGGAGCCGCCGTTCTTCGTCGCCGACGACGCCCGGACCGAGGTCGACACCTGGCCGCGGCGCGCGGAGGCACGGACCCCGGCGGCCGTCGAGGGCGATGTCCTCGGTGGCGTGGGCGGCAGCCACGGCACGTACACCGGCAGGGTGCGGGTGGTCACCGACCCGGCCTCGTGCGAGGCGCTGGAGCCCGGTGAGGTGCTGGTCGCGCCGATCACGGACGCGGCCTGGACCCCGCTGTTCCTGGTCGCCGGAGCGGCCGTCGTGGACGTGGGCGCCCTCAACAGCCACGCCGTGGTGGTCTGCCGCGAGCTGGGCATCCCGGCCGTGATCTCCGTCGAGAACGGGACACGACGGCTGCGGGACGGCATGGTGATCACGGTGGACGGCGACAAGGGCACGGTCACCGTGGACAGCGTGCCGGCCGCACTCGGCCTCTGAGGACGCGTGGGCCCGCCGCTCCCCCTGACGGAACGGCGGGTCCACGTCCATGACCACGAAGGGGACACACCATGGCAGGGGAAGTCGTCGTCGCCGGCTGGATGGACTACGCGCCCGGCGACCGTGCCACCGTGCTGAAGGCCCTCGTCGAGCTGGGCCGGCGGACCCGTGAGGCGGAGCCCGGCTGCCTGGACTACGCGATGACCGCCGATCCCGACGACGAGCGGCGCATCTGGGTGTTCGAGCACTGGGCCTCCCCACAGGCCCTGGACGAGCATTTCACCACCGGGCACATCAAGGACTTCCGGGCGGCCGTGGCGGGGGTGACCCATCGGGCGGCCCCCGCCCCGCTGCTTGGCCAGATCGCCTGATATTCCGCGTCCCGACCACCCGCTGCCCCGTCGCCGAATTACCGGCGC